>JAUSPM010000165.1 GCA_030655675.1 Methanosarcinaceae archaeon
GCTCTGTAAGTCCATTATCCAAATCTAATAGATTCGCAAAAGAAATAGTAAGTGTGCCATCAATTGATCCTTCGTTCTTAACCACCAATGGATACATACCTGTGTCGCCAGGTGCCACATCTGATATTTCAAATCTTTCTGTAGTTATATCCACACCATTAACAATCAAGTCCAATGTACCTGCTGTGAATGTATTACCTGTGCTTGTTTCTGTGTCTGTAAAGTATGCCCATGTACCTGCACCTGCTGATACGGATACAACGCCTATAATTAAAAGGCTCAATAACATTTTCTTGTTTAACATTTTATTTTCCACCTATATTTTATTTATATGGTCATTCACTTCCACACGCAGGGATCCTGCGCTTATGATCGGAACGATCCCAGACACATGCCTGCAATATTCCACTCATTGTTATAGTACATTGGAACATGCCCGGATCATTCCTGTCCGTGCCGCACCTGTGTACTGTGAACAGACATCGCAAGGATGTTAGGGGTTATAGTTATTGGGTGATTACCGGTTTTTTTGTTTTGGTAATGAGAGATTACCGATGTGCTGCGAGGGGTTTATTGGTTTTCGTGGTAACCGGACATTACCGGTGAAATTGTGGTGGATCGTCTGGTTTATGGGTGTTTATGAGGGTTTTTGTGGGGTGTTGGAGCGCAAGTGAGAGTAAAATGGGGTGTTTTGTTGAAAATCAAAAAAATAACGCGGAGCGTATCTGCGTTACCTGCTACCTATCAGGTAGCAGGCATTCAACTGCGGTAGCAGGTGAGTGTATTTGCGTGCATCTGCGGTTGATTCGGTGTTGTCTATGCTTGTTCTGAATCATTAGACTCATTTTTAACCGCAAATGAACGCAGATGAACGCAGATGTGGCAATGCGGGGAAGTGATAAATTTGAAGCAATCCGGCGCTTACCAAAATCCATCCACTGACATGCAATCCGCCACCATGATTAAACAAATACAACGCGGAGCGTATCTGCGTTACCTGCTACCTATCAGGTAGCAGGCATTCAACTGCGGTAGCAGGTGAGTGTATTTGCGTGCATCTGCGGTTGATTCGGTGTTGTCCATGCTTGTTCTGAATCATTAGACTCATTTTTAACCGCAAATAAACGCAGATGAACGCAGATGTTGTAATGCGGGGAAGTGATTAATTAGAAAACAAACATCTGAAGGCATAGAGTCAGCCATTTCGGTTCGATAATAATATATTGTATATAAAAGAACGATTTCTGTTTTTTGTAATTTTCTGCCACAGAGTACACAGAGAGCACAGAGACTGTAGCAACTTTTCCTCTGTGTCCTTTGCAGTTGATTTATCGTAATGATCGATAAATTAAATGCTAATTTAAACAGATGTTAATTAAAGTCGGTATCGGATAATATATCTGAAAATTAGAATTGTATCCCCTTTGTGGTTGAAAGTTACAAAAAACAGACTTGGTTTAATATAGTTTTCATTTACAAAAATACAACAAATTAAGGTAATGTTTAAGTAAGAATGCAACTAAATCACATGTGGAGAAGTCTTAAATGACTCTGCTAAATAATGTGTGAATCAGCAAAACAATAGTATGATCCAAATATTGAAACATCTTGATCTTACGAATAAGGAAATAAAATGACACAAAGACTCCCAATTGGAATACAGACATTTCGTGATATTGTTCAAAACGATTATCTGTATGTAGACAAAACCGAGAAGATATTCGATCTTGTAAATGGTGCAAAAGGAGTATATTTTCTTTCCAGGCCAAGAAGATTCGGCAAGAGTCTGCTAATTTCCACATTGAATGAGATATTCCAGGGGAACAAAGAATTGTTCAAGGACCTGTGGATATACAATAGTGACTATTTGTGGGAAGAACATCCTATTGTGAGGATTGATTTCAGCAAGAAGAAAGCGGAAAATAAGGATGATCTAAAAGGCTTCATCTTGAACCAACTAAACACCATAGCAAGTAACTATGGTGTTTCACTTGAGCGAGATCAATATGATGAGGCATTCAATGAACTTCTAACCAAACTGGGTGAGATCAATAAAGTAGCCATACTTATTGATGAATATGATAAACCAATAATTGACAATATTGAAAATCCTGATCTGGCTGTTGAACTTCGTGAGATATTAAAAGGGTTTTATACCATCATCAAGGCAAGTGATGAACATATCAGGTTCGTGCTTTTGACAGGTGTCAGCAAATTTTCCAGAGCAGGAGTGTTCAGCGGGCTCAATAACCTGCAAGACATATCAATGAATGTGAGTTATTCATCACTTCTTGGGATAACAAAAAAGGAGATGGTTGACTATTTTAATGACCACATTGACCTGCTTGCAAGTGCGGAAGAAATTAATCGATCAGATACGATTGAAAAAATAACATACTGGTACAATGGATTTTGCTTTAGCAGAAATTGTGAAAAGGTTTTCAATCCTTTTTCATTACTTCTTTTGTTTGAAAATGCGCAATTCAGTAATTATTGGTTTGAAAGTGCCACTCCGAGTTTCCTGATCAAACTGTTGAAGGAAAATGAGTTTGACCTGGCCAAATTAGATGGGATCAAAATAAGCGAATTGTCATTTAGTTCCTATGAGGTAGAGAACCTGAAAATTATGCCTATCCTTTTTCAAACAGGTTATTTAACGGTTGCAGGATACAATAAGGAAAGGATGGAATACACTCTGGCGTATCCTAATTTTGAAGTGAAGAATTCAATGACTGAATGTCTCGCCGAAGCATATTCTTATGTGGGTTGTGAACTTGTTCACAGTCATGCATGGAAGTTGATCGATACTTTGCGGGCTAATGACTTTGAGTTATTTTTTGATACATTGCGCATCTTTTTTGCCAATATCCCTTATGACCTTCACATTAACAAGGAAAAGTATTACCAGACGATCTTTTATCTGGTTTTTTCCCTTATCGGTTTGAAAATTGAGGCGGAAGTTAAAACAAACAAGGGAAGGATCGATGCTGTTGTTATCGATAAGGATGTTCACATTTTTGAGTTCAAGTTCGATGGGAAAAAGGAGGCGGCACTTGACCAGATCAAGGATAAGAGATATTATGAGAAATACCAGGGTTCAGGCAAGGATATTTATCTTTTCGGGGTTGAATTTGCAGAGAGAAATGTTGGCGAATGGGTGGTTGAAAAACTGTGATGTTATAGAGTCCGGGGAGTTAAGGCTCAGTCAGGAAAAATATATAGGTTTCAAATTCGGATAATATCACTCCGCAAGTATATTTTGGAATTGTGGGGCGACATAAAGGACCATTATAAAAAAATAAGTATGACTTATTTTAATTAAAATTCTTGTCACGTAGTTTGTCTGTCGTCAATTATAGTAACTGACTTTGAGGCTCCATCGCCCATGATGACTTTTATTGTAAATGGATAAGATACCGGTGCGTCAAAATAAAAATTGACCTCGCCGCTTTTTGGTTGATAAGGTTCAATTTTATAGTCAGTTCCATTAATAATCTGTCCCGATCGATTAGTGCCGCTAAAGAAAATAAAATCATTATTAGTCTTAAAACATATTTTTGTAACATTTGCAACACCGGATTCAGTTTCATTCCAATATAACTGTATCATATCAATAGTGATATTTTCATTGCCAATGTTCTTAATTGTTGTATCCAGAAGTGTTAATGCATTACCTGTAAGATGGGTCTTGGTATAATCAAACTCAAGAAAACTTGCCTGCGTATCCCACACCGCAGCAGTGAAAACATTGCCAACACTATACTCTGCATCACTAAAATAAGAGAAAGTACTTCCAATAGATGCAAATTGGATGACCAATATGCCAAGTAGCAAGATCTTGATCGGTGTGTTCATAGTTTAGTACCTTTTTTCATCAATTGTAATAATTCAAGACATCAATGTCCATAACATTTCAACAATTATTTTTCCAATCGCTCTTTATGCTTGCGTATTTCATCCCATATATCAAACCGATCAAAGTCGCCCCTATCAGAAGCCGCCTCAAATTCAAGTTTTTTATTGAGCAACATCAACTTAAATAATTCCGTTTCAAACATATTTGGGTAACACCAACGATTTGTGTGAATTAATTATGATTCAAGCCATATAATAATCAATCATTGTTTGATAATTGAAGAACATCATTATTGCATATTCAAGCGCAGAATCGCCTAATTTACCACCTTGTCCATGTGCCTGACATGCATAATTGAAGAAGCAAGGAATACAAAACTGATGAACAGCGCCCACTGCATACCTGTAAGCCATGTGATCAGTTCAAACGAAACTGCGCCACTGCCCAAGATTGCAAACAAACTCAAACCCATGTAATAATGACTCCATGGGATATTGCCTTCCTCCACAGTCTCAAGATAAACTTTCATGTCAGCCGCTGCCGGCATCAGTTCAACCTTGTCCTCAAACTTATCAAAAGTAAGGATTCCCAGACTCTCCATCTTTGGAAGATGTGTCTGGAGCAATGAAACATATATACTCTTGCGAACGCTGCTCATCGGCTCTGCCGTGCCGGACTCCATACATGCGATTGCTTCTGACATCGTGCGCAGACTCTGGCTGCCATCACTATTCAATAATTCTAAAACACATCTTCTGCGGTCGTTTTGCAGAACACTGAATATATCACTTTTTGACAATTTTGGATATAACTGTGCACTCATCTGAACTTGAGATGCGTTGTTTAAAGCCATCTCCATATTTTTACCACCATTTTACCATCAATCACACACAGATGTTTTTGATCTTGGAGCATAATCTTTACTCCATCTGAAATGTAAATATATACAAATCAGCCGATACTTATAAGTATTAGCAATCGCAAAAATAGCATGTTCACTATTGGACACGCAAATTGCGGCTGTTGTGCTAATACGGTTGATAAACAAATCTCGGTTGATGTTTGGTTACGTTACTACTGAAACTTGTTTCTGGCTGATTATTAGTGCATACATGCCGCATTGCAAATCCATCTAGTATATTATAATAATACACAAATGTGCAATGTGATCAACATCATATTGTACCACCAATTTGATATTTTTTGTAATAGTATACACCTACATTGTATTACAGAATTACACATAATATGCTAATATATATATCTTTTGAATAGTCTCACACGATTCATCACTTTATGATGATGACGATGATGAGATTTCACGGTAAAATATATTATAACTTCCCATATATTTAATGTGTATAAATGTAGTACATATATCTTTCCGACATTATACACTTTTTTTAGAGTGTTTGTGCTGATGAAAAACTAAATTTTTTTTGCAAATCATTCACTCAACCGCACACATGCCGCGACTTAACCATAAAGGTCGTATGATAGCGATTTTATATTTCATCGAATACAGCAGAACAACCTGCCAGGACCGGGAAATATGAATAACTATCTTATTCAAGTATCAGGTATTTAGTTAATTCACCAGGTGAAAAAAATGACCATACCCCAACCCCCATCAAAATCAAAAACAGCCCCCACAACTATCATCGGCTCCATTTACGAAGAGTCGCTCAAAGTTCACGAACTTCATCAGGGCGTACTCGAAATTGCAAGTAAAGTTCCGCTAAAAACTATCCATGACCTGAGTGTTGATTACACGCCGGGTGTTGCAGAGCCCTGCAGGGAAATTGCAAAAAATCAGGATGATGTTTATACCTATACATCAAAAGGCAATCTTGTCGCAGTGGTGACTGACGGTTCAGCAGTGCTTGGTCTTGGAAACATAGGTGCTCATGCTGCAATGCCTGTAATGGAAGGCAAGGCTATTATTTTTAAGACACTCGGTGGCGTGGATGCATTTCCGATATGTCTTGATACAAATGATACGGAAGAGATCATCAAGACCGTAAAACACATATCACCGACATTTGGCGGAATAAACCTTGAGGATATCAGCGCGCCCAGATGCTTTGAGATCGAGGAAAGGTTAAGGGCTGAAATTCCAATTCCTGTATTTCATGATGACCAACATGGTACGGCGATTGTTACACTTGCAGGGCTAATGAATTCCCTGAAGATCGTTGGTAAAGAACTTGGCGATATAAAAGTGGTAGTTTCAGGTGCAGGCGCGGCAGGCATTGCAATTACTAAAAAACTCATTCATGCCGGGGTCAATAGTGAAAGCGTACTGATGTGTGACAGTCGTGGTATCATTTATGAAGGGCGCGGCGAAGGCATGAATCCCGTGAAAGATGATATCGCTAAGATCACGAATGCATCAAAGTTGAGTGGAACTATTGGCGATGCACTGGTCGGGGCGGACGTTTTTATCGGTGTTTCCAAGGGTGGGATCGTGAGCAAGGAAATGGTTGCTTCAATGGCGAATGATGCGATCGTGTTTGCGATGGCGAATCCCGACCCTGAGATCATGCCGGAAGATGCTAAGGCGGCAGGTGCACGTATTGTGGCAACGGGAAGGTCGGACTATCCGAACCAGATCAACAACTGTCTTGGTTTCCCGGGGATATTCAGGGGTGCACTGGACACCCGAGCACGTGACATAAATCTGGAGATGGAGATGGCAGCAGTGTACGCTCTTGCTGAGATCGTTGAAGAGTCACAACTCAGCGAGGATTACATAATCCCCAATCCTCTTGACAATCGGGTGGTTCCTGCTGTTGCTTCAGCGGTCGCAAGGGCAGCAATACACAGCGGCGTTGCAAGAGTAAAACCGCACCCTGATGAAGTTGCAAGGCATGCGCGGGATCTGGTTGAAAGGCAGAATTCGTGGACGTATGATGAGTTGTAAAGGGTAGTATTAGTATTAGGACTAAGATTAGGATTCGGTGCATTTGATAGTGAGTGAACAACCCGCCGCAGGCGGCGCTTTTCCTCGCGAATGATTATAAAAGATGGCATATTGGATAATTTCAAATATTAAATCAACTATCAAAATCTCAATCAGCAAAGTTCTTACTTGCACTTTCCACGGATATCGACATGAATTCAATAATGAGAACGCAATTAATTTGTTATATGTGGGTTGCAGTTAATTGGTAATAGAGGGATACGCCACATGCGGCGGTTTAATTGTTTTTATTTTACTCTAAGTCAAACGTTGCGACGGTACATACAACCGTAGCCATGGCGTCAAGTTAGGCTTGCAACTTCGTAAATTTTCCCCTCCATTTTTAACTAGAAAAGCTTAGCCAGCATTCTAAAATTGCCTCATAATCCAAAAACAAAATGCTAATATACGTGTAGTGTATATACACTACAAACATGACTAAACAAAAGACATTCATCCGCAAAATCAAGCAAGGCGATAAAATCAGATATGCTGAAGTATGGAATGAACGCCAAGGAAAAAAAGTGATTCAACATCATGTCAGGTATTTGGGAAGTGATCCAAACAATCTTCCAAAACCAAGTTCATTCCAGATTGAAAAAGTTCATTTTGGATATTTAGCTCAACTGCTTCTCAGTGATGCCCTCTCTGCAGATGACGTTTATCTCATGCTCGATGGGATGGGAAAATCCGTAGAACGCAAAGAAATCAAAGACATAGTAATCCGGCACAACCTTGATACAAAAAAAACTTGCATTCAGCTGGTTTTCCCGAGAAAAAGAAAGAACGATGCACAATCTGCAATCGAAAATATACCGTCAAATACACCTACACACGACAAATAACAACTCTACATGGTACGAAAATTGCCAAAATAAAAGTTCAGTCCTGTAAAGACCACCCTGAAAAATGCATCCATATTCAAGATGTCACAAAAGCACCACTTATGCCCAAATGCAGCACTGATCTTAACGTAATCATACTAATTGGGCTCCTTCGCTGGCGTCTGGGCATGAAACGACATGAAATACGTGCATTTCTCATTACAAAAGGAATCTACATCTCAACAGGAACTATATCGAACCGGAGCCTTGACTTCCTTTTGCTTTACAAGCAATTTCATAAAAGTATGCACAAAGAATTGAAGGCATTGATTGAGAGCAAAGGATGCATGATTCTTCACATGGATGGAACTCATAGAGCAGGTGGGAGGGTTGTCTTTGTGCTACAAGAAGGGTTGGATAACATCGTGCTTGATGCGGATTTAATACCCTCTGAAGCTGAAGAATATGTAAGTTCGCTCCTATCTAATTTTAAAGAAAATTATGGTTCACCTCTTGTCATAGTTCGAGATATGGCAAAAGGTCTTGCGTTGAGTAGTTCAAAGATTTTCCCAAACATTCCTCAACAGATATGTCAAGTACATTTCATCAGAAATCTTGAGAGCGAATTGATAACTGAGTATCATAAAAAATTAAAAAGTTCAATTGTTAAACACAAACTCACATCTGAATTAAAGGCACTTAGAAATAGTGAAAGTGGTGTGGAGGATATCAAAAAACTCCAAGGGCTTTGGATACATATAGCAGTTGATCATCTGCTTGATCCAATTGAAAAAGGCGTCAAATGGATGAGCCGACCAATATCATATCTCATCCAATATCGCAGAATTAAAGAGGTTTGTGACCTTGTTAAAAGATTAGTCTTCTGTAATGCCTCTAATAATTTTGTATACGGGCCATTGATGGAATTATATGTATCTTTAAAATCTGTTTTAGGAGATTCCACAGTGATTAATTATTATTGTATTTTAGAAAAAATATTGCAATGGATGGATGAGTTACGTGATTATCTAAGGATTTCTCGCAAAAATAATTTGAAAGATTCTTCACCGAATGATATTGACATTGATGATGTGTTGGTAAAGATAAAAATAGCATTGGTAAAGATGCGTGTGGAAAGTCGCAAACTTGGGAGTCAATATCAAAATATTGTTTCTGTTATTAGTGATGCTTTTAAAAGGCATTGGAAAGAGTTGTTTGTTTCGTATCCTGTAGTTGACGGGAAAATGGTTACTTTCAGACGCCATAATAATGGGTTGGAGAGTAGTCATCGTAGAACACGAAAAGCTATACGTGAGCGTACTGGTAGGGCAGAAACGAATCGTGAGATGGAACAATTCGGGGATTTGTTGGCTATTTTCTCGAACTTGGGGAATGATGCATATAGCAAAGAAATTTCGAAGGGTATAAAGGATCTGGGGCAATCTTTGAACTTGTTTGTGGGAGACCTTCCTAGGCTCAGAAAAGAATATAGGGGAATTAGAAAGGGGGCCGCTATACCAATTGCTGATGCGAAGCGAATGTGTGTTCTCGAAGATTTTATTGAAGTTTTGGAATCAGCAAGTCAATCCATAGAATTGATCTCTACTCTTCAGTCAATTTTAGGGGTGGAAACGAGTGCGGAAGCAGTTTGTTGATGGTTATAAATGAAATCCAAGCCAATCTTGACGCCATGGA
>JAUSPM010000176.1 GCA_030655675.1 Methanosarcinaceae archaeon
TAGTTTTACATCAACTTCCGTAGGGCGCCAGCAGTGCAGACAACCCTGGTTACACAAAAGCGTTGGTGTCATCTGGATACAACAGTGTGATGTGATGCCGTAGAATCGCGATTTGTAGCACGAACCTTCATCCTTCATCGAACGACCGAGCCATAGACATGTCTTGACTGCCGAATGATTGCCTGCAAGACTATATCCCTGTTTTTTTAACAAGGTTTTGAAATCAGGAATATCAATTGTTTTAATCGTATCCTTTGTGCCCTTTATATCGATTATTTTACCTTGCTCAGACATTGTAACTCTCAAATTATCAATAAATTATTTATGAATAATCGCTCAACTATCATTATCATTCAAAATTTAACATCGTTGTCTTCAGGTTAGATAGGTCGACAACCGGAACCATTGCAGGCGTTGGCATGAGATTCACTCGTTTTTGGAACTCTGTTTGCGCCTGCCAAGTGCCTGAATTTATCAAAAGCACATTCTTGTAATTCTTCACTCCCACAGTGTGGACATGTCCACAATGAAGGATATCAGGGATCTGGTTTATCACAAAATGGTCGTGTTTTTCAGGTGCAATAGAAATCCTACTTCCATATGTGGGAGAAAGATGCCTGCGTTTCATCATCTCAACCATTGCAGTTGTTGGGTCTTGATACGACACACCCGGAATTGCTGCCACAAGATCATCGATCGAACGCCCATGATACATAAGCACCTTT
The DNA here is from genome assembly GCA_030655675.1 of Methanosarcinaceae archaeon. GTDB lineage: Archaea > Halobacteriota > Methanosarcinia > Methanosarcinales > Methanosarcinaceae > Methanovorans. The sequence goes on from JAUSPM010000176.1 coordinate 726, forward strand.
ACGCCATCAAGGTTGACCATTGCGGGATTACCCACAAAAATAATGTTACCGTTACGACCATTATCACCATTACCGCTATCATTGCAGTTGAAACATGATCTTATATGGTCCGGAAATCTTGGCTGCGGCTCTGCCTGCCGGACAGCGTCATGATTGCCGGGTCCTATTATTATCTTTATGTGAGACGGTATCTGATCGAAGTACTCGACCGCTTTTTTGTACTGGTCATACACATCATATATCTCAAGTTCCTTGTCCTGACCCGGGAATATTCCCACACCATCAACAAGATCACCTGCAACCACGAGATACCTTACTTCACCGGATATCTTGCGCATATCCTCATTATCCACGTCACCATTCAAAAAATCAATAAAACGATGCCATGCATCCTTAAGAAAAGTCGAACTTCCAATATGTACATCCGATATAAAAACCGCTTTTCCGGATGTGGTACTCTTCCTATGTGGCATTGCAGGAAGATCAGGCATGATAATCTTTTTTACGATCATCAAATTCCCATCATTGGTAAGCGCACCTGTAACACCCACAACTTCATCAAGCACAAGACGGGACGCCTCTTCGAACAGATCCTTATCTGCCATGCGTACAAGCACCGAAAACGAACCTGTCGGATCCTCCAGTTCAAGGATCTTATGTCCATTGGTTGTGGTCTTGATATCAGATACCATTCCTATGATGGATATCTCATTATAACCTCCCTCACCCCGCTCCTGCCTCATTCCCCCGCCTTTTCTACGGTTTTTTACAAGGCTCTCTATAGGTCTTGCACTTACCCTGCCGCGTATCATCTCACTCAATTTGCTGTACCGGTTCCTGAAATACTGGACAAATTCCATGTACTCACCGACACATGTTGACTGATCCGTTATGTCTGAAATGATTTCAACAGGACTTTCCGGATATCTGCAATTGGAATTAGAGTTAGAATTACAGTCACTCAACGATCGAGATGTCGAAGAAGGAGGAAAAGATGGTATAGATGATGGTAGTGAATCTGCATGGGTGAGCATTTCTGATGCAGAGGAAACAGTTTCTAAATTTAGACTACTGAGACTGGGACTTGAGTTTAGATTTAGATTTAGATTAGGGTCTAAATGCGGATTTTCTTGATCAATATTGAAATTAAAACCATCAAGGTCTATATGTTCAGCCTCAACTACGAACACAGATTCATCAATGGTTGCAAGTATGTGTCCGACAAGTTGAATCGGAGAATCATGTGCAGATATTACTTCCACAGCATCGGGGCTCACTTGGTAGCCTTCTTCTGCAAACATTGCTATAATATCGATTTTTTGCATTATAATATACCTTGTATGTACCTGATATTCACCAATTATCCACTAATATTTCACCAATGGTTTTAATAATGTTCGGTTGTATACTAACAACTATTATTGTGTTATCTTATGATAAATGTTATCCGTCTTTCATTACAACTGGCAACCACAATAATTAACAATAAATATACATAACTGAATTATAACTACATGGTAATATGATTTAATATTATGATGTATTATTCGTAAGTATAATGTGGTATAATGTTATAGTATTACAATATATACAATTGTTAGGAAAAATGAAATGAGCCTAAAAGATAAAATTGATACATTTAAAAATAGCGACAAATTTTGGATCTCACTTACACGTGATATTCTTACTGTAGGATTAGCTGTGCTGGTATTTGCATCCTTTTCCCAGATTGCATTTGGGATGTGGACTCCTATGGTAGCTGTTGAATCAGGAAGCATGGAACCACACATGAATGTCGGAGATATTATTTTTATTGAAAATATAGATCGAACTCAGGTAATTCCAAACCAGCCCGATAACGGAGATTATTTATCATTTGAAAAAAGCGGAGACGTCATATTGTATCGTCCATACGGTAAAACAGATGCGACACCAATCATTCACAGGGCTATGTATTATGTGGAAAAGGGAGAACCAATGTGGACCGGTGGACCGCCGGCACCAAACAATGGATACATTACCAAAGGCGATAACATTCTAACTAATACACATTTTGATCAGCAAGGAGATATCAGTTATCACATTCCTGTTAAAGAGGAATGGATCATCGGGATTGCACGGTATAAAATACCTTATGCAGGATATCTGAGATTATTGCTTCCAAGATTTTCATAAAAAAAGTGTTTTTGTTTAGATGGTGTAGCGTTGTGGTACAGAATGTTTAATATGTTCATGATAAAAACGATTCACCTCACGTGCGTAGCGCGCATTGCCCTGCATACACATCGAATTTTCAATCGCCATATGCACATTCCACAAGTTTTAATAAATGTTTTGCTAACTATTTAGTTCATAGTATATATTTTATAAATATATAGTGCGAGTAAATCCGAGCATAGCGAGGATTTTCTCGTTCAAATTGGCATGGATGGAACATGCCGCCTGCGGGCGGTAGCACTGTTTTTGGTTTCAAATCGAATCATTTTATTTGCGAAGTCATTTTAAAACAGCTATACAAATACAAAAAAGTTTAACAAATACATTCTATAGATGCATTTGGGAAACTATTGGAGGATTGAAATTTTCAAGTGGTTTTAATCTATAATCTTCAAGAAGCACATTGCGTGTACTGGAAGTAGAAACACTTAACGATATTTCCTTTGTCCTGCCATAACGTCCTTTGCTCACAACAATTGCATTCACAATTCCAAGCATATCCAATTCTGATATAAGATCTGTGATCCTGCGCTGTGTCAAGACATCTACATCTATACTGTTACAGAACTTTAGATAAATATTATACACCTGACCGGTTGTTACATTTCTATATCCTTTATTTCGAAGATATATTATACTGTATAACACTAATTTAGATTGGGTCGGAAGTGTACGTACAACTTCAACAATACGATCAACCTCGATCTTTTCCTGAGCATTTCTTACATGTCTTTCTTCAACTTTCGATTGATTCTCACGTTCTGCTAATTCTCCTGAAACTCTTAGTAGATCAAGTGCCCTTCTAGCATCACCATGTTCTTGTGCCGCAAATGCTGCACAAAGCGGGATGACCATATCATCTAAAACACCATCTTTGTATGCTATTTGAGCTCTTTCTTTCAGGATATCACTGATCTGTTCAGCATCATATGGAGGAAATATAATTTCTTCTTCACCAAGAGAACTTTTTACTCTTGGATCAAGGAATTCCGTAAATTTCAAATCATTGGATACACCGATCATACTAACTTTAGATCTTTTAAGATCAGTATTGATGCGAGAAAGATTATAAAGAACATCATCGCTTTTTTTAACTAATTTATCTATCTCATCAAGAATAATAATAATAACTTGTTCTTTCGAATCAATTGATTCTTTAAATGTTGAAAAAACCTGATCAGTTGGCCATCCAGTCATAGGAACATCTTCCCCAAACTGTCGTGCAAGATTTGCTAATAATCTATATTGTGTATCAATAACTTCACAATTTATATATAATACAACACAAGAAACATTCATCGCTTCACTTTTTTTCTCAAGTTCTATTCCAACATGACGAGTAGCTGCTGTTTTGCCTGTACCTGTTTTTCCATATATGAGAATATTTGATGGTGTATCTCCACGAAGTGCTGATACCAATATTGTAGCAAGACTGTTAATTTGAGCATCTCTATGTAATAAAAAATCAGGAGTGTAAGATGGCCTAAGAACTTCCTTATTTTTAAAGATCGGCTCATTATTAAGTAACTCCTGAAATAATCCATCTAACGATTTATTTTTCATTTTTCCACCAATCCTATATTAAATTTTTATAATATATAAATATTAAAAAAAGATTAATTATGCTAATAATTTTCTTTTATCTATCTTTGATACCTTATTAGTTCCAACAGATGCAATGGAAGTATAGCTTATTAATGATTATGGTTTAAACCCCTATATTTCCTCTGGAATTTTAAATAATATAAAATAAATAAAAAAAATCATTATCTATAGACATCTTTTTTATTGATATATGATTTGTTTATATATAATTATTTAGTTCAAGTGGAATAAAAACATCAACACCCCTTTATTTCAATTGGAATATTTATATAGGACAGGGACCCTATAATTTCAACTGGAATGAATAAAATATGTTTATTATACTTTATAATAATATTTTAAAAAAATATGGTGTTGATTGTAATAAGTTAATAGTATATAACAATTACTTTTTACTTTATTAATAAATTATCAAAATGTTTATTTTAATTAAAATTAATTAAATTTAATTGATTTTGATTAACTTTAATTGATTTCAGTTAATTTTAATCAATTTTAAACTTCCAATTGAAATCATGGGGTCCCTCATTAATTTCCCATATACAGATGTCAATATAGATTGGATAGATTCAGATCAACTGAATAGTTAATTTGAATCAGATAAAAAACATCACTTCATTTCCATCTGCTTTGCTACACAGAATTTACAGATAGCTTCAACATTATCTTCCTGTTTGTCTTTCACAGGACAAAAATAATTTTCACCTATTCTTTTCACAACAAACCCACCTGGAAATGGTGTTTCTTCTGGGTGAGGAGGTGTATTTGTAATGAAAATATTGTACATGGCGGAAAAGTAGTATAGTATTGCCATTTGAGGTACTTCATGTGTATCAGTCAGTTTTGTTCCAAATCGTTCCAGAAATTCTCTGTATCGTTCCATATCAAATGACTCGTTTTGAGAATTTTCACTAGAAATTATTGATTTGAAATTATCAAAAAGATGCCCTAACATCTTTTTCTTGAACTTATTTTTATATACAGGGGGAAGGTCCTTACAATCTTTTTCAAAGAAGGCCTGTACTTTTATGAAATCAAAAATACTGTAGCTGCTTAATTCTTTTTTGAGAAGCAATAACAGGCTCTGCTGATCAATGACAGATTCATGGAGTTCATGGACTCCTTTCAGTTTCTTAAATGTGGATTTGACCAATTTAATCGTATATCACAAGTGTTGAATTGATATTAATGGTTTTGGTGATTTAAAAAAAGGTTTTTGTTTATCTGGTGCAGCGTTGTTGTGCAGTAACTATTCAGCCTGTCCTAAATTCGCTTAAAGCATTCAGTTTCTTCACTTGATAGCATCAATTAACATCCACTTATTCAATTGGTAAAACTGGAACAAATGGCTTTCCATTAAATACTGCTACAATTGCATCAATAACCGAAATCTTATTCTTCTTCACAGTGGAGATGTACCCTCTAATGCGGCAAAAAGAACGTGCACCCTGATTACTTCTAAAAGTACCTGATATTTTCTGTTGCACTTTCATCATTCTGACATCCCTCTCTGCTTGATTATTCTCAAATGGGACTTCAAAGTTATGCATAAACCTTAGAATATCATCTTTATAGTCTATGAAACGATCCAACAAATTTTTCGATTTTGTCTGTTTCTTTCTACCACGTTTCTTTAATTGTGTATCAAAATCTAAATGCGGCGGATTTTCTTCAAGTCCCTTTTTAGTGATGCAGCCATAACTCTGTTCAAAATCTTCAATCTGTTTGGCATTCAAATAATCAGACGTTTCTCTAGTTTCATCCACACATGCTTTAATAACAAGAAGCAAATCCGCCATCTTCCCCGACCATTTTTGTCCCTCATTTTCAGTGATAAATGTTAATTCCCTTAAGAGATGAGCATTGCAAATTCCATGATCGCAGTGATATCTGTAGTACGCTTTCCAGAAATCATGAACTATAACACCATTATAATTTGGTAGAATACCCATGTCATTCATAGCTTCAGAACCTCTTTTTTGATGAATGAAATAATATGTCATTTTAGAAGTACATGCTACATGAAGCCAATTACGTATTCCATTTATTTTCGACCCCGTTTCATCACAATGGATGACAGGGGATTGTTTCAAAGCGCTCTTGATCTCATTATCAAATTGTTCAAGTCCTTCAAAACATTTGTTTTCGGCCCTGATTAAAGTAGCAGGACTTATTTCACATCCGTAGAAATCAGATAATAATTCACAACTACGATCATAGGGAAGGAGCTGGTAATCGTGCAAGTAGACTGCTAAAGATCCTAGTCGTGGACCATATTGAGTAGGCTGAGTTACACCATCAGGAAATTCAGCTTTGCTAATATGACTACACTTTGGACACGATTTTATTTCAGCACGGTGTTCAGTTGATCTGAGTTTGATAAGTGGTATGTCAAAAGTCTGTCTTGTTTCATAGCCTTTAGACTCTTCTTTTTCAAGAATTGTGCCACAATTGCTACATTGATGTACCTTATGAATTATGGTTTCATCAGGATTATCAACCATCCTTAATGTTGTCCCAAGGTGACCTTTTTGGCCTCCTACCTTCTTGCCACTCTTTTCACGTGTACTTTTTATCGTGGGTTTTTTGGTTGAATATGCATCAGTCGAAGGTGGTTTGCTGCTATTACGACTGTTTTTGTTAAGTTGATCCTCTAATGATTTGATGCGTTCTTCAAATTTGGCAATAAGATGTTCTATTAAATCGATAACTGCATCGGGACCAGTTTCATAAATTGCAAGAATCTCTTCACGTTCCATGTCAATCCCCTCAGATTAATGGATAAATTAGATAGCATCGAATTATAATTTATGAGGAAGTCATTGTATATTGATTTTTCGGTTTTGGTCTTTTTTGAAGAGTAAACAGTTTATGGGGTGGCTGAATAGTTACACATATACTATTAAAAATAGTGGAATACGCTGAAAGCGATTGAAAATTCGATGTGTATGCAGGGCAACGCCGCGCTACACGCGCGTGGTATAATCGTTTTTATCATGAACTAATTGAACACTCTGCACCATGATGGTGCACTGTATCTAAACAAAAACGAACTATATAGTGCAATTAATCTAAGCGTTCGCGATGATTGTCTTAAATAATTACATCTGAGCTCTGCCAAGTTCAAATGCCCTTACATTAATATCCACGGTTTTTGGCGGAACCATCCCTTTTATACAATCGATCAATAATTCCTTGCTCATAGGAAGGTAATTAGATGCTGCACCAACCATAACAACATTCATCGTCTGCGGATGTCCTGCCTCCATCGCAAGTTCAGATGCATTGAATGCAATAACCTTGTGAGTAGTTCTAAGTGTTCCCACAATTTCCGCTACCGCAGGATATTCTTCCCCGCCTGATGTTACTGTTATTGGAAAAACAGGTTCTGTGTTCATAATAACAACACCATCCCCGGAAAGAGAATCGATATACCGCAATGCTTCTGCAGGTTCAAGTGCAAGAAGTACATCAGCCCCATGCAGCGGAATCATTGAACCCAATTCACACCCCAACCTGATATGGTTTACAACAGAGCCACCACGCTGAGCCATGCCATGTGTTTCTGCTGCACGTATTGGAATTCCTTCCAAAACTGCAGCCTTTCCTATAATATCGGATGCGAGAATAGCACCCTGCCCACCCACACCGGAAATTACAAGGTCCAATTTCACACTCATTTTCCCACCTCAAAAATCGAAATCGCATCAAATTTACATATCTGGGCACATACCCCACATCCAGTGCAAAGTGCAGTGATCTTCGAATGCTTGCCCTTTGCATCAAACTCAATTGCAGGACAACCAAATTTTACACACTGTTTGCATCCGGTACATTTCTCAACATCGACTACATACGGTTTGTGTTTGATACCCAACCGTCTCGCATTAATTACGCATGCCTGTTCTGCAATAACAACGGACGTCCCCTCGTATTCTTTCGCACGTTTGAACGTCTCCTCTGTTGCTTTGCGATTATAAGCATCAACAACTTCTACGAACTCCGCACCAAGACCTCGACAAAGTTTCTCGATCGATATTTCAACTGTCGGTTCTCCGGTTGCAGTCATTCCCATGCCTGGATTCGGCTGATGTCCTGTCATGGCAGTTACGCGATTGTCAAGTATTGTAACAGTGATATTTGCTTTATTGTAAACCGCATTCATCAACCCATTCATACCAGTATGGAAAAAAGTTGAATCACCAATAGAACAACATATAGGACGTGATTCGCCTGCATGATAAATGCCTGATGCAAGCGTTATGCTCGAACCCATACAAAGAGTTGTTTCCACAGTACCGCTCTGGACACCAAGGGTATAACACCCGATATCACTTGGATACACCGCATCGTTACCAAATACTTTTTTCATTGAATGGTACACAGCCCTGTGCGAACATCCCGGACACATCGCTGGCGGACGAAGTGGAAGTTCGATATTAACCACATTCCCTACATCCATTTTAGAATCTGCAATATTTTCAGTTGCAATATTTGCAGGCTTTGATTTGTCCTGAATACCAAATGCATTTGCTATTGCGTTCTCACAAAGTTCAACATTCAATTCCCCATTCCTTGAAACAAGATCTCCTGTTTTCCCGATTATTCTGGTATCCGACCCAACATCATTTGCAATTATCTTGACTCTATCCTCAACAACCGGTTCAAGTTCCTCAATAACAAGAACAGTATCTGCATGTTTAAGCATCTTCTTTATCAAACCCTGTGGGACAGGATATGTGCTAATTTTTAAAAATGATACATCAATCCCAAGATTCTGAATAGCCTCCTTTGTATACACAGATGCAATTCCAGACGCAATTATTCCAATCTTCGATCCATTGCTTAATGTGAGTTCATTCCACAGTGAATCTTCCAGTTCTTTTGTAATACTATCCTGAATGCTAAGAAGATGAGTATGCCTAACACGTGCGTTCTTAGGAAGCATTACCCACCTGTCTATAAGTTTCTCAAAATGCGCAGGTGGTCTGTTTTTAACTATCTCACCAGGCTTGACATCAGATTTTCCATGCGAGATGCGTGTTGTCGGTCGGAATATTACAGGTATCTCGAATTTCTCGGATAATTTAAAAGCATAAGGAATCATATCCTTTGCTTCCTGTATTGTAGAAGGATCGAGACACGGTACGAGTGAAAATTCCGCATACTTACGGGAATCCTGCTCGTTCTGGGATGAGTGGCATGAGGGATCATCTGCAACAATTATGACCATACCGCCTTTTACACCTGTATAGGCAAGTGTCATCAATGGATCGGCTGCAACATTGAGTCCTACATGCTTCATGGTAACAACGGAACGCACACCTGCCCATGCAGCACCTGCCGCCACTTCCATTGCCACTTTTTCGTTCACTGACCATTCAACATAGAAGTTCCTCTCGTCCATTCTTGACAATGTGTCAATGATCTCGGATGACGGCGTGCCTGGGTATCCAGATATAACCTGTGCACCACCTTCCACAATTCCCCGCGCTATTGCGACATTACCAAGCATATACTCACGTGTGCTCATGTTGATCTCCTAATATTTTGATGATGGGCATTTATTATAAATATTTCTTATATGTCCACTAAAATTATAAGTCTTTGTTTAGCAGTTTTTGACGCCAAGTCGAACCGCCGCAGGCGGCACGCCCCATTGTCATCAATGAAATCTTCCCCTGTTCGCATTTAATGGACAAAATGATTTGTATGATAAATATTGTGCGCCATTTTCGCGGAATCGATAGATTTTAATTTAAAATTATGTATTATTATATTATTAATCCGACCAATGTGAATAATTGCATACG
>JAUSPM010000178.1 GCA_030655675.1 Methanosarcinaceae archaeon
TCCATGCACTTCTATCTGCAAGTGCGCGTCTGAGTGGCGCGAGTTTTCTGACACCACAACATTCACCATGGCCGTCTTCGTAGAACGAGAACAATCCCTTCTCGCGCACCAGTTTCTCGGTGCCATCCCTGTCTGCAAAGAATATTTCTACAGGTATGTTGTAATGCTCGCGGACATCCTCTAAAAAGGCATACGTTTCAGGATGCAAGCGTCCCGTATCCAGCGAGAAAACACGAACATCGTCCCGTATCTTTGTTGCCATATCGATAAGTACGACATCTTCAGCACCACTAAACGAGATCGCAATATCGGATGGGTAGTTCTCAAGTGCGTACTTCAATATTTCCTGCGGGGTCTTGTCTTGGTATTCCGCGGAAAGCTGTTCCAATTCTTTTTCTAATTTATCGGTTTGTTCTGACATAATATTTCACTCTTATATATCCATAATTTTAATCGGATGCGCCTTTTTCTATAAACATAATGAAAGTATCATCATCCTGTTTATCAAGTTTTACGATCCTGTGTCCTTCATCCTTTACACTGCGTGATACGTTTCTGATGGGTTCGCCGCCACAAAGTGTAACCTGAAGCAGTTCACCCGTATTAAGGTCTTTAAGTGCGATTTTTGTCTTTACCATATTCATGGGGCAGACATCACCGCAAGTATCGATCGACTTTGTGATATCAAGTTTTAATACGCTCATTTCAGTACTGCCTCTTTATAAATTTCAATTCCAAGGCGGTCAATGGTTTCACCAATTCTCTCGCCTGTGTTTGCATTTTCCCTGTAGAAATTGAGCGTTCTCTCCAGTATGTCAAAGAGAGTTTCTTCGTCTACAAGTTCTACAAATTTTGTTCCAAGTTTTGGACGCCGCCCAATCTTCCCACCTATATAGATGGTGTAACCGGTTTTTACTTTTTCCCATGCATCGGTCGGACAGGATGCGATACAGTCACCGCACAGGTCACATTTATCGCGGTCAAAGTATACTGTGCCGTCTTCAACCTTAATGGCATCCATGCGGCATACCTCTTGACAAAGACCACAATTGATACACAGATCCTCAACCCATTTCGGCTCGACTCCGCCCATTATCCCGAAATCATTCTCCTGTGGTTTCAGGCATGATGCAGGGCAACCGGTAATTCCGATCTTAAACTTATGAGGTGCGGGGGCTGCAAAGTATTTTTCATCGATCTTTTGTGCAAGATCCTGAGGATTGACCAGACCGCGTGGACATACGGTGTTTCCCTGACATGCGACTACGCCGCGGACTCGTGGTCCACATGTACCTCTGCGAAGGTTTACATCAACAAGATCATGTCCGATGTCATCGACATCATCAATATTCACAAAAGGGATCTCAACACCCTGCCGCGATGTAATATGGATGTGCCCGTCCCCGTATTTTTCAGCAGCATCTGCAAGTACCCGAAGCTGGTCTGCTTCAACACGTCCGCCAACTATGCGAAGACGCAACGCGAACTGGTTTTGCTGGATCTGCCGCATGAATCCGCCGCTTTTTAGTTTTTCATAATCGATTATTTTGTCAGTCATTTGTATCACTTTGAATATTATAGTTGTTTTATTGCCAGAGGTTTAAATATAACCGCGTTATGTGGCAAATGTTGCTCTATTATTTAGTGGTAATATTGGCCTGATTCCCCATTGGTATATATTGAATACTTCGTATTTGATTTGATTGGCACAACCAATGTAGATACTAATATGTAATATATTGCACAAATATCAATAGGGAGAAAATTTAAAAATGTTCCTAATACTGGCAGCCTTTGCAGCAGCGATCTTCATGGGACTCAATATCGGTGGCAACAATGCTGCCGCATCCATGGGAGCAGCTTATGGTGCAAAAGCACGAACAAAAAAGCAAGCTGTGATATTGATCGCTATATTCTCTCTACTTGGCGCAGTATTCAGTGGCGGAGAGGTAATCAAGACATTGGGCAAAGGTATTGTCCCGGGTGATACGATTACAATCGCAGCCGCCATTATTGCAATCACTGCGGCAGGGCTTGCGATGTCCTTTGCCAATATTATCAAGGTACCAATATCCACAAGTCAGGCTGCGGTAGGAGCAGTTACCGGAATTGGTATATTTTATGGTGTTCTGGATACGCAGTTGCTCTCAAAGATCATTGGCTGGTGGGTGGTTACGCCTTTGCTCGCTTTTGCTCTTGCATATATAGCAGGCAAGTATCTTCACCCGATCCTGTTGTTTTGGCTTGTTGACCATGAATCCGAAGATAAGATACGAAAAATAATAAACATCCTTCTTACGATAAGTGGCTGTTATGTCGCATATTCTGCAGGTGCGAACAATGCTGCAAATGCTGTAGGTCCACTTGTCGGTGCTGGATTTATGACTCAGACCACCGGTGCAATAATAGGGGGGCTTGCGATAGGTGCAGGTGCATTGTTGCTTGGAAGCCGTATTCTTGAGACTGTAGGAAATGACATTACAGAACTCTGCGCCATCCGCGCCGTGTTTGTTGAATTTATTGCAGCAATCATTGTTCATACT
>JAUSPM010000187.1 GCA_030655675.1 Methanosarcinaceae archaeon
GTAACATGGATTCTTGATGGAACTACTCTTTACACCAACACATCTGTTACAACAGCGTCATACTACAATGGTTCTGCACAACTCGGCACCCACAATTTAACAGTGGTTGCGGAAAATACAAATGGAACTGATCAGAATAAATGGACGTGGAGTGTAGATGTTGGACCAGTTGAGGAAATACCAGTTGAGATACCAGTGGCACCTGGAACATTGGTAAATACAGTGTACCTAAGAAGTCAAATCATCAATGGTTCCGACATCACAAACAATGATATGGGATATGTTGGAACAACTGGAAACGGTATTCTGGAGATTAACGCATCCAATTTTGCCGGATTTTACTATGATCTCAATAACAATATTGGTGCAGAGAAATTTGAAATATTACAAAATTCAACAGTATCTGACAGGACAATTAACAAAAGTGGTTTGGTTTATACAACAAGCATAATAAATACTAATTACGAGCAAATATTATGGACAGACCTATATCAAAAAATATGTTATTTTGGAGACGAATACGTACCAATAAAAACCAATTCAGCAAACAAATTGTCCAAGATTCTTATTGATGAAAAGAATTCCCATACAATTAGATCAGGTCAATCCTTTGAACTTGGCGAAGGCTATGCAATTACACCACAACAAATTGATGTTAATGGGGATAAGGTTTGGTTAGAATTGACAAAAGATGGTTTGTACGTAAATGATAAAATAATATCTGTAAGTGGCACTAACACTATTGCTGATAAAACATGGGTATATAAACAGGACATAGATAGTGAAACTGATGTTGAGACCTTTAGAATATATGTTGATCAAGTATTTCAGGGACAGGTCGATAGCCTTATGGTTGTTAAAGGAATCTGGCAAATTTCAGACTCGATTCTTGAACTTGATACAAACACGACAGCAGGTTTAATGAAAGTACAGGAAATAGATTCAAAGATCCAAATGATAAACAACGAGTCTATGACCTTGAATAGAGGATCAACTGTGGACATCGCCAACAACATATACATTGTAGTAGCAGATTCCACTACTGGCATTAGATTCCATTTTTCTAAAAAACACACAACACCCGGCACATATGAAATACGTGGTGAAGCATACAACCTTTCTTCCGGCATTTCTGAAATTATTGATTATAGCAACTTCGCTGGATTTTATTACAACCTCAATACCAATCTTGGTACAGAATCCCTTGAAATTAATTCAATATCGGATAGGATAATTAATGCAGACTCTTTAATCTATACTACTGTACCAAAGGTAACAGAGTTTGAATATGCTCCATGGGGTTCATATAATGTTACTGGATTTATGGGGGAGAAATACTTCACAGGATATCCATCAGGATCATTTGGTACAACCAGTGCTATTAGTTTAATTTCAAATGGTCAATTGTCAAAAATACTAATAGACGAAGATAAATCTCGCTCGATCTACTCGGGTGCAGGATTAATCTTGGAAGGTGGTTATGTGCTCAATATTGTTGAAGTTGACAAAAATGGAGACAAAGTTTTTGTAAATCTCACAAAAGGTGGCACGGTATTAGATAGCTCAATTATAACTTCCAACTCGGATTATATCTATAATAAAGATCTGGGTTCATCAGCCGATGTTCCAATCATTGCGGTTCATTTCAAAGATATATTCCAGGGAACTGAAACCAGTGCAGTATTTGTTGATGGAATATTCCAGATATCTGATCAATACAAAACAGTTAGTAATGGCGATATTTATGGTAAGATGAAAGTAACCACAATTGATGCAAATAAAATTGAAATGAAAAATGCAAATTCAATCACACTGACAAAAGACTCCATAATTTCCATAATGGATAAATTTAAATTTAAGGTTGCAGATGATTCAAATAATGTAAGATTTTATCCGTTCATAGAAATGGTTATTGAAGCAACAGTAAAAGAACCAGTGGATGAAACAATGTCATCTGTCTATAATGGTTCAATTACAGAGGGTGATGGATATCAAATAAATAATTACGTAATTGATGTGACTGATATTTTTGTGACTGACAAACTTGCTGTGTTTAAAGTTTATGACACAGGAAATTTAAAACACGATAAAATGATTGGTATCAATGAATCCCTTTCTTTTGACTTCGAAGGCAGCACAGTTAAATTAAAATTACAGTCAATTGGTAGTGGGGTATTGCCAAGAGCATCGGTTTTAATCGAAACCAATTACAGCATTTCAGATCTGCATACAAATCAAATTGTCAATGGTGGGCATGAATACGCAACTTATACGGGTGATTTTTACACAATGCAACTCCAAAGAGGATGGAACCTTGTTTCCACCCCACTAACCCCCGACACGCCAAACGTAAACACGCTTTTTGACAGCAACAGTGATGTGATCCTGCCGATTTACTCATGGAACACTGCGAACAAGCAATACTACGATGTGAGCACTATCGAGATAAGCAAAGGATACTGGATTCTTGCTTTAAATGATACACAGGTTACGTTTGCAGGTACACCATACGGCGGATAAGTGGAGTGACATCATGTCAAAAATAAAGTTCATGATAGCACTTATCCTACTGCTAACCATGTGCACAGGCGTTGCCAGTGCCGCATGGTCATCTTCGATGTATATCACAGCCCTGCCTGCATCAAGTGATGGCAGTTCCCCACCACCTCCACCTGCTACGTATGTACGCACATTTGGTGTTGATGACAGTGCCACAAATGGTTTTGACAGGGATTATGATGTCACCGCACCACCTGCGCCAACGGTTGATGCTCTGGATACA
>JAUSPM010000188.1 GCA_030655675.1 Methanosarcinaceae archaeon
CACCCGCCCAGAGCTTGACCTCATCAACCAGCAGGCTGTAACCAACTTCTTTGAAACAGAAAGACCGGAATACGTCTTCCTGGCAGCTGCAAAGGTCGGCGGCATCCTTGCAAACAGCACATACCCGGCAGAGTTCATCTACGAAAACCTCATGATAGAAGCCAATGTTATCCACGCCGCATACACCTATGGCGTAAAAAAACTGCTATTCCTCGGCTCATCATGCATATATCCAGGGCTTGCGCCCCAGCCACTCAAAGAAGAATACCTGCTAACAGGTGAACTTGAAGTCACCAACGAGGCATATGCGGTGGCAAAGATCGCAGGGATACGGATGTGCAAGCATTACAACCAGCAGTACAGGACCAACTTCATCTCGGTCATGCCAACAAACCTCTATGGTCCAAATGACAACTACGACCTTGAAACATCTCATGTCATGGCTGCGCTCATCCGCAAGTTCCATGAGGCGAAGGTGAACCGTGCACCGTATGTCGTTGTGTGGGGCACTGGAGCACCAAGGAGGGAGTTTCTGCATGTGGATGATATGGCAGATGCCTGCGTTTACCTTATGGAGAACTATGATGTCTCAGATATCGGGGAGTTTATCAATATCGGGGTCGGGGAGGATGTTACGATTCGTGAACTGACTGAATTGATAAAGGATATTGTTGGGTATGGGGGGGAAATCGTGTACGACATCACAAAGCCTGACGGGACTCCGCAGAAGCTGCTGGATGTCAGCAGGCTGCACAGACTTGGGTGGAATGCGAAGATATCCTTGAGTGATGGAATTAAGCAAGCATATGAGTGGTATGTAAATAAAAATTAAATTAAAAGATTCTATTTAACATTGTATGAGTAACATCACTATTGCAGATATATAGTCTAATATGGAATCACATTATCTGAATTAATGGACCGGATGAACAGGATTGACAGGATACAAATGGCTCACCCCACCTTCTAAATCCTGTTTATCCTGTAAATCCCGTCTAAATATTTACTCACTCAATATTGAGGATATCAAAATTTACTAATCCACAAGTATAATTTAGAACTATATCTGACAGCCACAGAGAGCACAGAGTACACAGAGGAAATGTTGCTCCGTTCTCTGTGCCCTCTGTGCGCTCTGTGGCAGAAAGTCACAAAAAGTAAATATTGTTTAGTATGATATAACAATAATAACACGATTTGACGCTAATTTCATACCCATAAAAATTCCAGCATGAATAAAATGACCCCAAAACCCTCAATCTCTGTTATTGTAGCCGTGTATAACGGTGCCAAAACCTTACAGCGTTGTCTCGATAGTGTATCTGATCAAACCTATCTTAATAAAGAACTCATCATCATTGATGGGGGTTCTACAGATGGTACGGTAGACATAATAAAATCCAACCAAGATCAGATCGCTTACTGGAAGTCAGAGCCGGACAGTGGCATCTACAATGCCTGGAATAAAGCACTGGATCATACCAACGGAGATTGGATCTTATTCCTGGGATCTGACGACTATCTTTGGAAAAATGATGTCTTTGAAGAGATGGCACCACATATGATAAAAGCGGAATCTCAAGGCACACAGTTGGTTTATGGGCAGGTTGCAAGAGTAACAGAAGATGATGAGATAAGTTGTATTGATGGTTTTTCATGGGAATACACATGGAGAAGCATCATCATAGATGGAATAGGCACTTTTACGCATCAAGGGATGTTTCACCATCGCAGCCTCTTTGAACGCTACGGAAAGTTTGATGAATCATTCAAGATCGCAGGAGATTATGAATTGCTAATTAGGGCATTTAAGGATGGGGGACATGCTCTTTTCATAAATGGATTAATTATTACAGGAATGCGAATCGGAGGAATTACTTCCAACTGCATGAAGATGGTTAAGGAAAATGCCAAAGCTCGCAAAAATAATCAATTGAAGGTGATTACAATCCCTTGGCTTATATCTTATGCCTGGGCAATTTTCTACCCATTATTGAATTTTATGATTGGAGATAAGAATGTTAGATCTTTAGTCAACCTTGGAAAACGTTTAGTCATGCATCTTTCTTACAAAAAGAAAGTACTCTTTGAACACAAGAATAATCAATGAAATTGATTAATGGAAAGCAATTGGAAATGTGAGATATAGTTTAGAACATAACAATTGAAATAAATATAACCTTCTTTAATGTACATCTATATATTCCATGATGCAATAATATATTGTGGATCTAATAAAAGTAATATATGCGAGTGAAACATATGACCGGTGAGAACAAAAAGTCAAAAATTATCAATGCCCTCCCCTACTGCGTGGGAGTGATCATCTCATTCCTGATAGCATTCTACATCCGAACCATCCCAAAAGCAGGCGTCTTCCTGTCAAACGGATTCGTACGATTCGGAGGAAACGACCCATGGTACCATCTGCGTAACGTAGAATCCATCCTGCATAACTATCCACACATGCTCTGGTTCGATGCATATACCACGTATCCATCTGGCACTAGACAGGTTTTCGCACCTTTGTACGACATGCTTCTTGCAACGATTATCTGGATAATAGGACTCGGCAAACCAAGTCAGGACCTGATAAACACCGTATGTGCATACTACCCTGCAGTTCTGGGTGCACTTGTAGTTATCCCAACATATTTCGCTGCCAGATGGGTTTTCGACCGCAGGGTCGGACTGTTCGCAGCATTTATTATAGCAATCTCACCGGGCCAGTTCCTATCAAGAACAATGATCGGTTTTAATGACCACCACGTCGCAGAAACATTATTCTCCACCATCATAGCAATGTTCCTGATAATGACACTGAAAATTGCACGTGAGCACCCAATAACCTTTGAGAACTTAAAAACCCGGAACTTCGATGCATTAAAACCAGCCCTCCCATACTTAATACTGACAGGAATTTCACTGGGTGCATACTCACTTGCATGGTACGGAGCAGTGTTTTTTAGTTTAATCATTGGAATATACTTCACAGTCCAGCACATAATCGACCACATGCACAAACGCCCAACCGATTATCTGGCAGTGAGCGGAGCAATGATCTTTTTCATTGCACTATTAATGGTACTCGCAGTACCAAATCTTTCCTCCAAAGGCTTACTCATTAAAGGCCTCCTGGCCGGTATCATAGCATTCCCACTACTCACCCTCATCTCCATCGAGATCAACAAACGAAAACTCGAAAAATACTACTACCCACTCTCAATAGTAGCATTATCAATCGCAGTGATAATTCTGGCAAAAGTGTTCTCGCCATCGGCCTACGCACTCATCGCCAGTCTTGCCAGCTACTTCATAAGAACCGGTGGTGGCACTACCATCGCAGAAGCATCGCCACTACTATACCAAGGCGGAGTGTTCACACTCAAACCACTGTGGTATAACTTTGGTCCAGCAGTATACATTGCATTCTTAGCACTTCTGATGCTCACATACGAAGTGATAACAAAGAAGAACACACAGGAAAAAACATTCCTGCTCGTCTGGACAGTCATGATTATATGGGCAACGCTCCAGCAAAACCGTTTCGCGTACTACTTGTCAATAAACATCGCAATCCTTGCAGGATACCTTGGTATCAGGCTTCTTGAATTTGGAGATTGGAACACATTTATACCAAATTTCAAGTCAAAAATAAGATCAACTGCAGACCTGCCGGAGTTCGTGAAAGTAATTAACATAAAACACATCCTTTCAGCCCTACTCGTGTTCCTGATATTGATAAATCCAACCTACACCCTAGCAATGCAGCAGTCACAAGGCGTAGGCGGCCCAGGCGGCCAGTGGCTCGAAGCCGTAGGATGGATGCGCTACAACACACCTGACCCTGGTATTAGTTACTACGAAAACTATCCTATACCCCCCGCAGGCGAGAGGTTCCAATATCCAGACACCGCCTACGGCGTGATGTCTTGGTGGGACTACGGCCACTGGATAGAAGTCATTGGGCATCGCATACCAAACGCAAACCCGTTCCAATCAGGAATCGGTGGACGAAGGAACAGTCTTGATGAAGTAAACCAACCCGGCGCCTCAACCTTCTTCACAGCCCCATCCGAAGAAGAAGCAACCGCCGTCCTTGAAGCCGTTCATCCGGACCCTGACAAAGCAGGCGCCCGTTACATCGTATCAGATGTTGAGATGGCAACAGGCAAATTCTATGCAATGACTGCATGGACGCTGGATACTGCGAACTACTACATCCCTGTCCAGACCAGCCAGGGCACCCAGAACGTACCGGGTCCACGTTACTTCGAGTCAATGGAAGCAAGGTTACACATCTTTGACGGGAACGGTCTCAAACAATACCGCCTCGTCCACGAATCACCTGCAGGCTATTCGGCCGAAGTGGGGTACAAGAGCATCTACAATCAACTCTTTGGTGGCAGCATTCCTGAGACGAACACAGGTTATGTCAAGATATTCGAATACGTAAAAGGTGCGACCATCAAAGGAACAGCGCCGGAAAATGAAACTGTGACCATCAGCGCAACTATAAGGACAGGATTGGGAAGGACATTCGAATACACCCAAGCCACACCTGGTGGCGCCTACGAATTCACAGTGCCGTACTCAACAGAGGGACCAATCCCCGGTCAAACGCAGTTTGACACGCGCCCGATCGCACCGTACACAGTATCATACGGCAACACGACAACAGAGGTCAGGGTTAGTGAGATGGATGTGCTGGATGGGAATACGATTATAGTCAACTGAAACGACGAAACCGCGCCTTTCGGCGCGGCGTATCCCCACCATCACAAACATGAATATCATTGCCGACACTCAAATTTGCTTGGGACATATAATTTTACACATTTGATACTATTTGAAAATATTTGATTGTAATAGCAATCTACTAATGTATGTAAACTCATAAATGTACATAAGACAAAATATTAATAAATACGAATTGAGGGAAGCAAATGAGTAAAACTGTAATATTTGAAGAAAAATATGGTGTAAATATAGATCAATTCTCTACAACAGCAGATATTGAAAAATTTATAGAAAATAAAACTCATCGAAAACTACAAGTCATTAAACTTGATGACCATGGCATTGTATCCAGCAGAGGCAGTATATTTAAAATCAAAAAGTATGATATCGATCATAGATTTGACGAAACAATAAAAACATAGACCGGAAACTGATTTTATGGATACAAATGAGATTTTTGAGTTCTATAGAACTGAATTTGTACCTGTATATATTTTGTAAAAATATGTACTCCAAGTAAATCCGACCGGAGGGAGGATTTTCTTGCCGCATATTCCGATTTGGTGGGATATATTGGAGATAAACCTCAACAGATATTGATCGAACTCGAAAACACACTTGCACATATATCTCAACTTTATAACCATAAATTGAATTATCATGATGAAAATGTAAATCTTGAAAAAGCATATGACCATTTAATTCGCGCTACATTAGATTGTTATAAACTCCTTTGGGTACATATATATGAGCAATTGAAAGTTATCGAAAAAAACGAATCGAATCGAAAACTCGGTCTTAATATATCAGAAGCAGAATTTCGTACTAAATTGCAAACACTTCGAAAAATGGCACAAGAAGCCAGAGGGATAGAAATGAGCTTAGTAGGAGTAGAACCTATAGCATCCCTCGATAAGTATAAAGAAGTAGTAAAATTTGGTTATGAGTTGATCGATACGATTGATGAGAATAAAATACAAGAGATCAAATCACTGAAGACATTTATTTCTACTAAAGAATTTATAACCGGTATAGTTGCAGGCATTCTAACAGGTTTAATCTCCGGATATATGCTTTTATTTATCTGATAAACTAACTCTGGGAAGGACATTCCAATACACCCAGACAACATCCGGCGGCGCCTACGAATTCACAGTGCCTTACTCAACAAGGGACCCATACCTGGACAAACACAATTCGACACGCAACCGATCACACCGTACATGATATCTTACGGAAACACTACAATGGAAGTAAGGATCAACGAGATGGATGTGTTGAGTGGGAATATGATAGTGGTTAACTGAAACGACAAAACCGCGCCTTCCGGCGCGGCGTATCCTCACCATCACAAAAAAAACGTATTTGTATAGTTGTAGGGAGATATCTGCGCAAACGAGAGTGTTTTATCTTAAACCAAAACCAGTACAACCGCCGCAGGCGGCATGTTTCCAAACCACTATTCGTATGTAATTATTCACATTGGTCTGATTAATAATAATAATAATAATAATAATAATAATAATAATAATACATAATTTTAAATTAAAATATATCGATTCCGCGAAAATGGCGCACAATATCTATTATACAAATCATTTTGTCCATTAAATGCAAAAAGAGGAGAATTTCATTGGTGATGGTGGGCTGTGCCGCCTGCGGCGGTTCGACCTGGCGTCAAAAACTGCTAAACAAAGACGAATGATGAAGCACCAAAATCAGCCAGCAACTTATAAGTATTTATAAAACTGATTTATGCTATCAATTATAACAGTAACAATAAATACTTTCATCTATCAACCATCAATCCTCAGGAGACTTTTCTTGACCCATAAGATCACAAAAGATTCAGTTGTTAACGCCACCATCGATATTCTAACAAAAGCGGAAACACAACTCCCATCTGACGTAATAGACGCACTCAAACAAGCGCAGATACGTGAAACCAGCCAGATAGCAAAAGAACAACTATCTGCGATCCTGAAAAACATCGAGATAGCAAAAGAGCATAGCATCCCAATGTGCCAAGATACCGGCATCCTTGTATTTTTTGTAGAACTTGGGCGGGACGCTCATCTTGATTTTAAACTTGAGGATGCGATCGTTGAAGGAGTCCGTCGCGCGACCGAAACGATCCCACTGCGCCCGAATGCTGTTGACCCCCTCACTCGCAAAAACACTGGGAACAACACAGGCATCGGTCTTCCGGATATCAAATACGAACTTGTAGACGGAGACAAAATAACTATCACAGTCGCACCAAAAGGCGCAGGGTCAGAGAACATGAGCGCAATAACAATGCTCAACCCAACCGAAGTTGACAGTATCCGTAACTTCATCCTCACAACCGTATTGAACGCAGGCGGGATGCCATGTCCACCCATCATAGTCGGAGTCGGAATCGGAGGTTCGTTCGACAAGGCGGCACGTCTTGCTAAATCTGCACTGCTATTGGATATTGAAAACAACCCCGAAAAAATGGATGAACGAGACGAACTGGAACGCGATATCCTGAATGACATCAACTCACTCGGAATCGGGCCAATGGGACTTGGAGGCGACACCACCGCGCTTGCCGTCCATATCAAGACTGCACACTGTCATACCGCATCCTTGCCGGTCGCAGTTAACATACAATGCTGGGCAAACCGCCACGCATCCGTCACTCTTGGAGGTGATAAATAAATGGAATATCACCTGACAACACCACTTAATAAAAACGATATCATACAATTAAATGCAGGCGATATAGTCTACCTCACAGGTACCGTGTTAACAGCGCGTGATGAAGCACATGCCCGAATACTTGAAATTGAAGAAAAAGGCGAACCACTGCCATTTAACCTTGAAGGTGCGGTCATATACCACTGCGGACCGCTCATGCAACAGATAGACAACAAATGGCATACAGTTGCAGCAGGACCAACAACAAGCGGTAGGATGTCAAAAATGACACCACCTCTTCTTGAAAAATTCAATGTCCGTGCCCTGATCGGAAAAGGCGGTATGCAGAATGTATCCGAATCACTAAAAGACAAATGCGTCTACCTGACATACACAGGCGGGTGCGCAGCACTTGCAGCTATATCCATAAAAAATGTATCCAACGTACACTGGCTTGATCTGGGAATGCCAGAAGCTGTATGGGAACTGGATGTTGTAGAATTTGGTCCACTTGTCGTTGGAATTGATTCAAATGGCTGTGACCTGTTATCAGATGTAAGGGAAAATGCAAAACAAGCATTTTCCAGAATATGATCTGATCAAATACTTGTCTTTTCTCTTATATCATACAAAGAACGTAAATGCTATCCATGCAGTAAGCGTCAGAATAACAGAATGCTTAAGTCCTGCAAAAAACTCTCCTTCACCAAGTTGTCCTGCTACCAAACCGCTTACAAATCCCTGTATCACAGCTGCATGGAAAAGAATACGCGTAAATTTATCGGGATCAAATGCACCCAAAAACTGCGATCCTGCACCGGCTGCTGCTGCAGCATTACCTGCCTGTGCCATTGTAGGAATAAATGTAGCTGTCAACATCAGAATAACAAAAATGAAAACAAAGAAAGCCATGTAAATAATAACCAGATATACGATCATATTTCCGCTTCGTTCTCTTTGAAGCAATTTGATCTCACTTGCATCACGAGCTGCTGCCTCCAAAACAGACGACACCCTACCACCCGCACGATTCGCTTGTGTGATAAGTGCTACTGATCGTGTAATAAGAGGAGTGTTCATGCGTGCGGAGAAATTTTCAAGTGTCTCCTCAAAAGAAATACCCCAGGACATCGATGCGTTCATCAATTTGACCTCTTTTGATAGATCCCCATATTCTCCTTTTGCAACTGTAGCGACCGCTCTTGGTAAAGTAAGCCCGGCACGGCTCATTTCCCCAATATCACGTAAGAAATTTGGCATATACTCTTCGATCTTCTTGATTATCCTGCGTTTTTTATAATGCAGCATCGCAGGTGGTGTAATGGTTATAAGCACTGTGAATATGACCACATCATCAATTAATGCCGTACCCCATGTGAATTTCATTCCAACAATGAAAAATATAAGTGCAAGTGGAAAACTAAAAAATACAATGTATGAAGGATTACTGTAAAGATATTCATAAGGGTTTTTCAAAAACTCTTTAAGTTTAACATTCACTTTTATTTTTTCAAGACCCAATGCAATTAAATTATCTTCCAACTCCCGAAGCTGGCTTTCGCTCAATCTTACCTCACCTGAAGATTGCATTTCATCTTTTGCCACCATATTCAAGCCTCCGGTGTCATACTACTAACTAAAACAATGAACATCATACTTCCTATAGGTATAACTGCGTAAATAAGCAAATACAAAAATATCAAATTGGAACTTCCCATTATAGACATCACTGCCACCATAATGATCAAAAACAACGGTCCTGCCACAAATGCCGTCACATAGGTCTCACCCAAAAGTCCAAGAGTTTCTAAAAACTCTTTCTGACGCTGCCTGTTTTCTACTAAATATTGTTCTGCCTTTATATTGAAATAATTTTCAAGTTCTCCACCTGATGTAACAACAGTTATTGCACCCTGCATAAAATCCTGCAGTAAAACTGAAGGTGTTGTAACGGTAACATTTTTCATTCCTGTTACAAGATTATGCCCCAATATCTCAATATCTCGCACAAGATATCTCATTTCCACGGCCATTTCGCCATATATCTCATTCTTGGCAAGTGAACGAAAAAGATCTACAGGAAGCACACCTGCACCGGACATTGCAGACATATAATTTATCGCATACGGCAATAGTTGTTCAATATTACGCTTTCTATCACTTGCCATAATTGCAGGATATACCATAAATATCCTATAAACAATTGCAAAGATCGATCCGGCTACAAGAATACTACCAATGACTTTTATGAGAATTGGTTTATAAACGACATAATTAGCAGTCCATGCAGGGAAATTAAACCTGTTAGCTGAAATGTCAGGAACACCAGCATATGACATAATGATCTGCAATCCAAAAAGTGCCATCAAAGCGCATATAATCGATGCTAAAAGTGCACCGGACAGATACATATCATAACCAATATCCATCCTGTTACTCAGTATGGACTGACGTAAACTATAGTAATTCTTACTTCTTTTATAGTAAAAATCACCAAACAAATTATACGCAAATTTGAAATAAGCACTAGCCATATAGATCCTGCCTCACTATTTTCATAATCATTTGAGGTTCACGGCTATACGCAACTATGATCTTAGCGATATCTTCATAATTATTGATCTCTTTTATGCGTGTCCACTCCAAAACTTCCTGTCGCATCTTCAATTCGTCCCTGATCTTTAACTCATCCCATCCGCGCATTTCCATGACACTCTCAACAATATAAGAACGACCTGAATATTGGAATGCATCCTTTGCAGCATTCCAGGTGAATACCTCATTTGTGAGTAATTCTCCTGTACGCGGATCTACGCCGACGATCTCTGTAAGTGACTTGCAACGTCTGACACGTTCATCGCCAACCTTAACCTGAGCCTGGATCGCTACGATATCAAGAGCCTGCATCATAATACGTGGCACATTGATAGGTGGATTTTCAAGCCTGTGTACAATTGACTGGACTGAATCTGCGTGCATGGTCGAGAATGTAGTATGACCTGTAGACATCGCCTGGAACAATACATACGCTTCAGCACCTCGTACTTCTCCCACCAATATGTATTCCGGACGCTGCCTAAGTGATGCACGCAAAAGTTCATACATTTCAATGGAACCTTTTGATTCCCCTCCAAATGCTTCACGCGTAACACCGGGTATCCAGTTAGGATGCGGTAAATTAAGTTCTCTTGTATCTTCAATTGAAACAATCTTCATCTCAGGCTGAATGAAAAGCGCTATAGCATTCATAGCAGTCGTTTTACCGGATGCTGTACCACCTGCAAATACAATACTCTTACTTGATTCTACTGCGAGCCACATATAAGCCATCATTGCAGTTGAGAACGTGTGTACATTAACTAGATCGGAAGGTGTCATTGGATCTTCATTGAACCTTCTTATCGTGAAAGTGCTTCCACGTGTAGTAACTTCACGACCAAGTGTCAATTGGATACGGGAACCTTCCGGCATTGTTGCGTCCAAAAGCGGATTCGATATTGATATATGCCTTCCACAAACCTGAGCTATCCTGATAACGAATGAATCCAATTCATCATCACCATGGAACTCAACTGTTGAAGGAAGTGATTCATGTTGCTTATGATAAATATAGATCGGTGTATTTGGTCCATCACATGATATATCTTCGATTCGCGTATCCCGCATCATCGCATCGATCGCACCATAACCTACAAAATCACGTATTATATAATAGTAGATTTTTTCACGATTTGCCGGTGACAGAATAATCCGGTAATCACTAAGAAGCGCATTGACATGCTTTTTAAGATACTCATGGGCATTATCATGTGTGATATCCTTTAAATTTACATCAAGAGTCTCAGTAAGTCGCACCTTTATTGTATTGAGCAATTCATACTCTTTATCTGAAAGTGCTGGCTCAATTACCTGATACTTATATTCATGAAGATCCGGGTCATGAATTATCCGTATGTAAGCATATGGGTCATTTACAGGATAAAGATCGATCTCTTTGTAATTCGCCCCATCAGGCATGTTAAAGTCTACAAGCGGACCATGTTTAACAAAACTATATTCTTCTACATTAAATTGTCTTCTTGTGAATTTATTGACCAATTTATCGTAAAAAGTTAGTTCTGGCTCGATCTCTTCAACCTCTTCGATCACTTCATCTGTGATAATATTCTTGATCGTCCTCTCCCATACGCTCTCAATTTCTTGAGGGAGATCGGTTTTCTTAATGGCATCAAGGTGTGAACGATCATGATTAAATTTCAATTCTTCAATGTCAATATTAGAACCTTTCGGCAGGATCAATTCAGACAATGAATCCACACTGGCATTAATGATCTCATCCTTTATGAGTTCGTTATCATTCTGGTCACCCACGGAATCTGACACGGACAGAAGGTCTTCGTCTTCCCCAAGATTTTCACCCAGATATTCAATATCTACATCCGTATCAATATCGTCAGGATCAATATCTACATCCGTATCAATATCATCAGGATCAATATCATCAATTTCTTCTTGTGATTCTGTTTCCTCTGGTGCAACAGTTAATGCCTCATTTGTAACAGAAATAGGTTCAGGAATAGTAGATTCTATTAAAACCTCAGGTGATTCATCTTCTAAAACTTCATCAGGTGTGATATTATCAGTTTCAGATGTTGCATTTTTATCTACACCCATCATATCCCTAACATCGGACATTAATCCAGCATTCTGAAGTTTTTTTAACTTATCTTCGATAGATATTATTTTTTTATCATTATCGACTTTCTGGGATTCTGAATTTTCATCCATTCTACCACACTCATTATGATTTAATTAAATTTATTTTGTAAACCTAAATATAATTGAATAATCTCATAGTCTGTTATTTAGACATCAATCGTTGAAATCTACAATACAAGTAATATCAGTGAAACGAACTATGGTCCACTCAACTGTTGTTAAAAGCAGTCAAACCCCTCCAAACAACTTAAGTGCAAGCCGATCCAAGAATCCTTTCTTGACTACAACTTCTTCAGTTTCATCTGGCATCTTTGATCCAAATAACGCAAGCGAAAGCCTATCAACGAATCCATTTTTGTCTACAACGTCTTCATCTTCATCTGGCATCTCTATACCAGCCAAAGATGCTGCAAGTCTCTTAAACGCAATGGAAGCTGGAGATTCAGGATATTTTACCACTACTGGCACCCTGAATGCTGATGCATTTCTTACATTTACATCATCTGGCACCACTTCAAGAATCTTGCAATCAAGCAATTTTTCAATTTTCTCATTGCTTAATTCTGTTGTTGTGGTCCCACCTCGGTTTATCACTATACCCAAAACATTACTATCGATCATCTCAGCAAGCACTTTTGTTTTCATAGCATCGGCAACTGATGTGATCTCAGGATTTACTACTAAAATTATTTCATCCGCTATTGCAAGTGGAATCACACCATCTTTGCTTATACCTGCCGGTGCATCAATTAGCATAAAATCATAATTTTCGACCAAACTTCCCATGACCTCGACCATCTTTTCAGGGTCAGCATTCTGAAATCCTTGCAACGATATACCACTTGGCAATACCTTTAGACCATTGGGTCCATCATATATTGCATCTTTAACATTGGCTTTACCTGCCAAAACTTCGTGAAGCGTCACTTCTGATTTTTCAAGTCCAAGTGTAAGACCGAGGTTTGCCATTCCTATATCGGCATCTAAAATAATTGTTCTTTTACCTAGCCCTGCCAAAGCAGTACCAAGATTAATAGTAGTAGTCGTTTTTCCGGCTCCGCCTTTGCCGGATGCAATTGTATATACTTTTGCTGTCATGTTTATTCATACCACCAATATATGATCATGATGTTTCCATAAAATCTAATGACTTGTATTCCAATATTCTTCAATATTTGAAACAATAATCGTATTTTATCTGTTATTAGTTGTTTGTATGCTTATAAAGTTTTTCACATCGTGCCAAAAACTAATAATGAAACTATTGTTATCTTATAATAATAGTATTATATTAATACTCGGGTACCAGACACATTTTATATAATATAACATAAAAATGTATCTATTATATTAAATTAAATACGTAAAAGGTATTTGTATAGCTGGTGCAGCACTGTTTTACAGAGTGTTTAATGAGTGCATGATAAAAACGATTCTACAATCCGCGCATGCGCGGCGTTACCCTATATACACATCGAATTTTCAATTGCTTTTAGTGCATTCCACAATTTTTAATAGTATATGTTTTATAAACATATAG
>JAUSPM010000208.1 GCA_030655675.1 Methanosarcinaceae archaeon
CTTGAAAATAATGTTAATTCCCGTGGAGAATATCAAGTGACTGATGCCCTTCAGGAGATGATCAGGCGCGGGAGGCGATTTAAAACGTTCACTGTATCCAGTTGGTATGACTGTGGACATGCGGAATCGCTTCTTGCGACCAACCGTGTGTTGCTGGATGAGAAGGAAGATCTTGATGGAGTATACGAAGTTGTAGATTCGGTGATAATACATCCTGTGGCTATCGGGGAGAATGTCAGTATCGTGAATTCGGTTGTTGGACCTTATGCATCAATTGCGAGTGATACGGTTGTTGAGAATTCAATTATCTCGGACAGTGTTATTGGCTCACGGACACATATATCGAAGGTGAATCTGCAGTCATCTATTGTCGGGGATGATACGAACCTTGTGGGTAAGCATAATTCATTGAATATCGGGGATTCATCGTCAATAGAGTTTTAGGGTTCGAAACGGACATTCAACAATTGGGGGTTCCCAAAATTGTGTGGAAAAGTGCATAAGTTGTTAATTAATCTGTTTCTCTTATCGGATATGATTTCCATTTAGATCTTTCTCTTGCATAACTTACATAAACCTAGATTTATATGCAGTATAAATATGTCTGAAGCAATCACTTTTACACCTTCGCCTCAAATTGCAAAAGAACTCGATGCAATCACTGAGTTGGGGCTATACAGGGACAAAGGTGCTTTTATTCTTGATGCGATCAATACACTGCTATCATCTCATATGGAACTACGGATATCAATCGCGTGCAAGCTTTATGAAAATGAGGACGTCTCGCTTGGGAAGGCTGCAGAGATTGTGGGAACCAGTATTGAAGATATGAAAAAGATCTTATTTGAGCATGGGATACAACTTAAGAGAGGAACTTCAATTTCAAAGACGAGAGACCGCTCAAATGCGGTCTTAGGTATGATTCGGGGCAATTGAATGCGATTAGTTTGTGATACTGACTTCCTTAGCGCACTTCATAAAATCGAGCGCATTGGTTTGAATGATATCGAGCATATCATCGAATGATTGAAAAAACGCGATTACATGGAATTTAATGAAAACCAGAAAAAATTGTTGCTATGTGAATGATTACTGCGGTAGTGGATAGTATTAAAAATATGGTCTTTGTATATCTGTAATAAGATGGCTGTGTAAATGTGATCGTTCTATTTGAAATTAAAAACAATGCGACCGCCGTCAGGCGGCACGTTCCATACATACAAAATTGAATGATCTAAATTGTTAGCAAAAAGGATATTAAAAATAGTGGAATACGTTTAAAGCGATTAAAAATTCGATGTGTATGCAGGGCAACGCCGCGCGATGCGCGTGTGGTAGAATCGTTTTTATCATGAACTAATTGGACACTCTGCGCCATGACGTTGCACTGTATCTAAACAAAAACAAAATATGAAAACAATAGTAACAGGTGATAACTTATATCACGTTACTATAATATCATTAGAAGAGGAACTATTTATGCGGGAAATTAAAATTATTGTAGAAAAACATCCTGATGGTTATGTAGCATATCCATTGGGAATTAAAGGAACTGTGGTCGGGCAGGGTGATACTTATGATGAAGCACTTTTGGATGTCAAGTCAGCGATTCGTTTTCATATCGAAAGTTTTGGGGAGGGGAGCTTTGAAGTGGACCCACCAATTCTGGAGGCGTTTGTTGCTGAAGTGGGAGTGGAAGCTTAATGCAAAAGTTTCCTATGGATGCTCCTAAACGAAAGGTCGTCCAAGCACTGGAAACTTTAGGTTTTACGATCATCCGGGAAAAATAACATATTTCTATGCTGCGTGAAAATTCCGATGGAAGCAAAACACCGCTGACCATACCCAATCATAAAAATATCAAGGCATCCACATTAAGAACGATCTGCACTCAGGTAGGCATTTCAAGAAAGAAGTTCCTTGAAGTTTATGAGAAGTTATAAGAATTTGACGTATGGCATATACAAGATTTCGTGTAGATGCTATTTCATATATACTACTCCGCAAGTATAATTTAGAACTATATCTGACAGCCACAGAGTACACAGAGGGAATGTTGCTACGTTCTCTGTGTACTCTGTGGCAAAAAAGAATGAGTGAAAAATGAGTGATCCATTAACTGAACAAATAATTGGTGCGGCAATTGAAGTTCACAATTATTAAACGATTTAATACGATCATGACCAAAACAGCCCTAATCACAGGAATCACAGGCCAGGATGGCGCATACCTCGCTGAGTTCCTTCTTAATAAAGGATACATAGTACACAGCATTAAACGACGTTCATCCTCGTTCAACACCCAGCGACAAAGACTGCTCTTATGAGGCACTGGAGAGGGGAACTTTTTGAATATTTAAAGTTTGAAGTTTAGGAGTGTTAAAAAAATGATACGAATACTGCTTGATGCTGACGCTTCTATAAAATTGACAAAAATTGGCATTATTGAAACATTTGTTTTTGGTTTCGAAGTTATTTTGACCAACGATGTTTATGATGAGCATGTGATCGCGGGTTTGAGCAGGAATTATGAGGATGCTAAAATAATGAAAAAACTTGTTACAAAGGGGGACGTTTTTGTTGCAGATGTTACTGAAAAACCTTCTGCTTTTGATAAATTAACATTAGGGCGGGGTGAGAAAAGTGTGATCAATTATTATATGGGGGACAATAATATTGATCTAATTGTTTCTGATGATGAAGCATTTTTGAAAGTACTGGACCGATTTAGTATACCTTTTACACCTGTTGCCGGTGTAATTTTGATGTGTGTTACCCATGAACTGATAAGTAAAGACAAAGGTTTTAGATATTTAGAGTCGTTAAAACCTATGATCAAGGATGAACATATGTTTTATATAAAAAGTAAGATAGAGGAACTATCATGAGTATTACGATCGATGTACCAAAGAATATCGAGAATGTTCTTGATATTCGTTGTCGAGAAGAGCATATTGACAGGATGTCAGTCCTTAAACAGATGTTGTGGGATGGGGTGGAATCTTATCTTGTAAATCAGTATTCAAGTGGCAAGATCAGTAAGGGAAAGCTGGCAGAATTATTAAATTCGGATATATACGAAGTTAATGAAGTGTTAGATAGGTATCATGTTAGATCCAGTATTAGCTACGAAAAGTTTACCAGGGGAATCCAGATCGCTGAGAAAACCGGTGAATATTATGGTGTTGAAGAGGACCATTGATTTATACTAAACAATCCCTGCTTTTTGTGACTATCTGCCACAGAGGGAAGGTTGCTACGATCTCTGTGGCAAATGATCAAGGTAACGATCAAGGCAACTGAAATATTTAATACACGAGGATTACCATGAAAACAATAGTAACAGGCGGCGCAGGATTCTTAGGTTCACACCTTTGTGACCTTTTGCTCAAAAATGGACATGAGGTTATCTGCATAGATAATCTGGTGACAGGTGATCTTAGAAATATCGAGCACATCGATTCGGACAAGTTCACATACCTGAAACACGATGTCACCAAACCGATATATTTCGGAGACAAGATCGACTACA
>JAUSPM010000216.1 GCA_030655675.1 Methanosarcinaceae archaeon
CTTGCATCACTGCTCTGTGTAGTCTCGTACATCTGCGACAAAAGAGCACCATATGAACTGACCAGTTCAGAAATATTCTGCTCAATGTTAGACAATCCTTTTTTCATCTCTTTGCTATCAGATTGTATCAATGTCAGGGTATTTTCAAACCCATCCATCCTGTTTTCAATTGAATATATCTTCTCCTTTGCAGAATCAAATCCAATCGTTACATCAGAATTAAAATCATCAGCATTTTTATTGATCTCTTTAATTGACTCGTTGGAACTTTTCACAGCATTTGAAATGTCCTTAATATCATTTACAATCTCATCAAGGAGTGACTTTGAACCTGCGATCTCATCTCTCAGATCATCTACATCTTTTGCTCTGGCTGGGATCTCAGCAAGAGTTTCAGGTTCTATAGGTTTATCTGAAAACTCTCCAATCGGTTTCTCAATAAGCGCCAGAATATCTTTCTTGTTAAATTCATCAAATGGTTCTAAAAGTGCCTCTTCAGACTCCGATTCTTTTACTTCCAACACTTCCATTTCTCGCTGTGAAAACTGCATTGGTTTTTCCATTTCCGGCAGTCTCATAATTTCAGGAGCTGCATCAAATCTTGGTGCTGCAATAGTTGATTTACTGGCTTCTTCATCCCTCAACCGCACTTCCTCAGCAACTTCCACTTCCTCGCGCAATTCTTCCATCCTATCAATCAAACTACCGCCTCGCATGAGGCTTTTAAACAGTGTCTTGAATGATCTTGCAATGCCATCCATCATTTTTTTAGGAACACCATCCGATGAGGAAGATGTTATAAACGGCTGTGGGTGGGAATCCGGAATAGGAGGGAAAGGTGATACACCAGAGTCATGAGTGAGAGGAAACTGTGATACACCAGAGTCAGGAGTTGGAGGGAACTGCGACATACCAGAGTCAGGAGTGGGAGTAAAAGGTGATACACCAGAGTCCGGAATAGGAGGGAACGGCGATATATCTGAGTCAGGAGTAGGAGGAAAAGGTGATACATCGGAGTCATTACCCCTTTGATTCGTTTCTTCCGGTTCCTGCCCATAAATTTCAAATGCAGGAGATGTTTTTGGTTCAAATAAGGGACGAGGGGAAGGTTTTGACATGCCACCTTTGTAAACATCGATCTTTTCAGGCCCGAATACATCATCAAATAATGGAATATCCACCCCACCATCATCAGCCTCGTTTTCTTGTATACCTTTAGATAAAGCGTTTATTACCGGGATTTCAGGTGGTTTTTTCAGGTCTATTTTATGAACATGGGTTATATCTTCTATGGGATTTATAACAAAGTCATCATTTAAAACGTCAGAAGATGGGGTGCCCTCAGACGACTCTTTATCAAAATCCTTCTTTTTATCCCAGGGAATATCATTCATATGATATCAACTTCATAATTAGAAATGTTAGCATATATAAGAATTATACTCTCTTTTATTATATGTTTAATATTTATTAAATGATTGCTCCTTTGTACACAGTCACAGCAGGCCCTTCCATGAATACAATATCATTCACTATAGAAATGTTCAGATCTCCGCCTTTTGTGTGAACCCGGATATCACCATCCATACCCTTATGAATGTGTGCAAGATAAGCGCTAGCTACAGAGCCCGTACCACAACTCAGAGTCTCATCCTCAACCCCTCGCTCATAGGTCCTGATAGTCACCTCGCCTTCAGAATCCACTTTTACGAAATTCACATTCGCACCATTTGGGAATATGGGATCAAACCTTATCTTTGGTGCAATCCCCAGAATATCAAGATCAAGGTCTTCAACAAAAATAACAGCATGTGGAACACCAGTATTAATCACAGAAACACTATGACCATGCATTACCACATCAATGAACTCATCAGCAGCATCACCTTTTGCAGGAATTTGTGCACGGGTCTTAAGTGGCTGCCCCATGTTGACCTTTACCCAAAATCCCGCATCATCCTTTCGTGTTTGGGCAGAAAGTACACCTGCCATAGTCTCGACCGTAGCAGTCCCTACGTCGATGTGACCACTATCAAAACCATACTTAACAAGGCATCGAATCCCATTCCCGCACATCTCGGCTTCTGATGCATCCGGCTGGAACAGACGCATTTTCATATCAGCCTTGTCTGATCTTGATATGAAAAGAACACCATCAGCACCAATGCCAAATCGACGGTCGCAATATTTGACTGCAAATTCCGCCTTGTCATTATCAGGAACTATTTTTTCCACAAACTCATCGATCACAATAAAATCGTTACCATTACCGTGAAGTTTTGTAAATTCGATCATATGAACATGTATTATCCATGTTTATATAAGTAGTTCGCGGAAACGCACTCCTGCTGCTACAGCCTGTCCAAAAGATATGCCCCCATCATCTCCGCGCGCGTACCTCCCCGTACCCACCCATAAGCAAAAGTTCAGGTCTGCAATGAGAACAACATACAGGTTGAGCGTGATTTTAGTATTGTGCAGAAATGAACAGAAAAATATTTACGTTAAATAAGGAGAGATCTCAGAAAAAATAATAAGATACCCCAAAACCAGCATTGCAAGTGAGATCAGCCACGCCCACCTGAGTATTCGTGCAAGATTTTCGGGTTTTGATATACTTAATATGAATCTCTCAGCCAGATTTGGGGCTGGCTGATCATTAGATTCTGACTGCATGGAAATTTACCGGTGTTATGATTTTTTGATTCTCTTGAGCCTAAACGTGTTCTCACGTTCCATCTCTTCAAGGCGCAGTCGAATAAAGACCATCGCCTCGGTGAGTTCAGGAATTACCTTGAACTCAAGAGCATTGACACGCCTTTTAGTCTTCTCGATATCATCAAGAAGTCTTTTCATGGTCGTCTCGATCTCTGCTGCAAGAATTATTTTCTCAACAAGTATCTCATACGAATCTGCTGCCTCATCGATATAAGAACTTGTTCCAAGTACACCATATCCACGCTTGTTCATGGGTTTACGCACACTGGATGATTCGATCTTTGGAACGACAACACCCATGATATTACGGCTATCAACCTGGATCTGTGGTACATCTTTCAATGCGAACGCAGTGGATTTTACAGTAATAGTACCTTCCACTGACTTTGCAATGCCTATCTTCTCAGAAGCTTCCTTAAAGGCAGCATCCAACTCAGACCGGACATCCTTAGCTTTACCCAATATCTCAAAGAACTCAAGGATCAGACCATCTCGCTTCATCTTGAGCAGTTTGTGACCACTCTCAGATAGCTTGATCTTCTTCTTGAGCTCAATAAGCTCAGATCGTGTTGGTTTTACCTCATTTATAGCCATTGTGCATCACTCGTGTTTAACCTTATTCACTTTTGGCTTTGTTTGCAGGATGATATGCATCAATGAACTTATTATCAATCCTGGTAAGTTGTGCCATAGGAAGTTCAGACAATATTTCCCATGCAATTCTCAGGGTATCGTCCACAATATGACGGTTCTCATTCCTGCCCTGGCGCACGAAACGATCTTCAAACAGATCAGCAAACTCAAGGATCTTCTGATCCCTCTCAGATAATGCATCCTTACCGACAATTGCCACAAGACCTCTCATGTCACGACCTTCCGCATACATTGCATACATCTGATCTGAAACTGCCTTGTGATCTTCTCTTGTCTTGCCTTTGCCAATACCCGAATTCATAAGACGGGACAATGATGGCAACACGTTGATCGGTGGATAGATACCTTTTCTGTGAAGTTCCCTTGAAACCACGATCTGTCCTTCAGTAATGTATCCTGACAGGTCAGGGATCGGGTGAGTAATATCGTCACCAGGCATTGTAAGGATTGAGAATTGTGTAACTGATCCTTTCTTGCCTTTGATAACTCCTGCTCTCTCATACAATGATGCAAGATCAGTATACATGTATCCTGGATAACCACGTCTGCCAGGCACCTCTTCACGAGCTGCACCCATCTGGCGCAATGCCTCACAGTAGTTGGTGATATCAGTCATGATAACAAGAACGTGCATATCATGTTCATATGCAAGATATTCAGCAGCTGTAAGCGCCATTCTTGGAGTGATCAAACGTTCGACCGCAGGGTCGTCTGCAAGGTTGAGGAAAACAACAGCCCGCTCAAGCGCACCTGTCTTCTCGAAATCCTGCATGAAATACTGGGCTTCCTCATTGGTGATACCCATTGCAGCAAATACTACTGCAAACGGTTCATCGGAACCCAACACCTTTGCCTGACGTGCGATCTGAAGTGCGATCTCGTTATGTGGAAGACCTGCACCTGAGAAAATAGGGAGTTTTTGCCCTCTTACAAGGGTGTTTGTACCGTCGATCGTTGAGATACCTGTCTGGATGAAATCCACAGGTGGCAGCCTTGAATATGGATTCATTGATGCGCCGTTAACATCGATCCTGTCATCAGGAACAATTCTTGGTCCGCCATCGAGTGGTTCGCCTGCTCCTGAGAGGATCCTGCCGAGCATATCCTTTGACACAGATAATTTGATCGTCTCGCCTGTGAACACTACACCGGATTCGCTATTGAGTCCACCGGTACCTTCGAATACCTGAACTACAACAGTATCAGCAGAGGTATCAAGAACCTGTCCTCTTTTTGTAGTTCCATCTGGAAGGTTGATATTAACAAGTTCGCCATATCCAACTGGTTCTGTTTTTTCGAGGAAGATCAGTGGTCCTGAAACTTCCGTTATCGTCTTGTATTCTTTGGTCATGATTATTTGCCTCCGAGTTTTGCAAATTCTGCATCCATCTTGGTCAAGACTACATTAAGCGCTGATTCGAAATCCTCTTCGTACTTAACTTTTGCAAGGTCATCCTTTGATTCAACAGATATAATGTCACCCATTGGGACACCAGCTTCAAGTGCTGCGTTTGCCATTTCACCATACTTGGATATTGCTTTTAGCAACTTGTACTGTTTATCAAATGGACAGAAAGTGTCAACCGGATGGAATGCATTCTGCTGCAGGAAATATTCACGAATCATGCGTGCGATCTCAAGTGTCAACTGCTGATCTTCCGGAAGTGCGTCAGAACCGACAAGTTGCACGATCTCCTGAAGTTCAGATTCCTGTTGCAAAAGGTCCATTGCATTGTCACGAAGGGATATCCAGTCGGGCGCAACATTCTCTGTGAACCAGTCCGCAAGTCCGTTGGTGTATAAGCTGTAACTTGAAAGCCAGTTTATGGACGGGAAATGTCTTCTCTGTGAGAGTTTTGCATCCAATGCCCAAAATACCTTCACAATACGAAGTGTGCTCTGGGTAACAGGCTCTGAGAAGTCACCGCCAGGCGGTGAAACTGCACCGATAACTGTGATCGAACCATCAAAACCGGCAAGTGAATGTACAGCTCCTGCCCGCTCATAGAATTCAGATAATCTTGCTGAAAGATATGCAGGATAACCTTCCTCACCAGGCATCTCTTCAAGTCGGGATGAGATCTCCCTCATTGATTCTGCCCATCTTGAAGTTGAATCTGCCATCAAAGCTACATCATATCCCATATCACGGTAATATTCCGCAATTGTGATTCCTGTGTAAACAGATGCTTCACGTGCAGCCACTGGCATGTTAGATGTGTTTGCAATAAGAACAGTTCGCTCCATCAATGGACGTCCTGTCTTTGGATCCTCAAGCTCCGGGAACTCGTTAAGCACATCGGCCATCTCGTTACCGCGTTCTCCACATCCGATGTAAACTACAATATCGGTGTCACTCCACTTTGCAAGTTGCTGCTGTGTAACAGTCTTTCCTGAACCGAACGGTCCCGGGATTGCAGCTGTTCCGCCTTTTGCTACAGGGAACAATCCATCAAGGATTCGCTGTCCTGTGATCAATGGCTTTGATGGCATGAGTTTTTTAGCAACTGGTCTTGGTTTTCGCACTGACCACTTTTGCATCATTTGTAACTCTGTACCATCTGAAAGCACACAAATAGTTTCATCAACTGTGAATTTTCCACTCTTAATTTCATTCACAGTTCCGGATACATTTGGAGGCACCATGATCTTGTGCTCAATGTTCATAGTTTCCTGTACAACACCGATCACTTCACCGCCTTTAACTGAATCGCCGCCACTGACAATAGGTTTGAAATCCCACTTCTTGTCACGGTCAAGTCCGTTTGCAGTAACACCTCTCTGAATGAAGTCTCCCATTTGTTCCTGGAGTACCTTGAGAGGTCTCTGAATACCATCATAGATACTTTCTAAAAGTCCAGGACCAAGTTCTACGGACAGAGACATTCCTGTGTTTACCACAGGCTCGCCCGGCTTGATTCCTGATGTATCTTCATATACCTGGACCGTGGCTTTGTCGCCTTTGATCCTAATAACTTCGCCCATCAGTCCTTCATGACCGACCTTTACCACATCATACATTTTTGGTTTAATGCCGGTAATTGTGACAACAGGCCCTGCTACACGATAAATTTCACCTTTTACTTCCACAGATCAACACCTACTGATTGTTTTATTTTGTCCCTTAAATTCGAACTTTCGCCCGTGCCGCCAAGAGTTACAATTGTAGGCTCAACAGAATCGTTGAGCGCTTCTCTCAAAACTTCCGGCAATTTGTTAATATCATCATCATGCATCACAAGGATTCCAATATCGGAATCTTTGAGTGCTCCATTAACAGTAGATTCCAGATTATCATCGCTGACCTCGAATATCTTTTTGATACCCGCCAGCCTGAATCCGGTTACAAACTCACTGTCTCCAACTACTGCTAATTCCATTAGATCACCAACTGGTTCCGAATTACATCATCACTGAGGTTTGCTGCTTTGCCTCTTGTGATTATCCGCAGATTGTTTACTTCATTCCTTTTACTAATAATGTAATCCATTATTGGTACAATTGAAAGTGGGTAAACATGTGAAAAACTCGATGCAGATTTTAAACTATGTTTTGTCAATTGTGTTTCAACATTGATCAATGAACCCGTATCCGAAGTTACAGCATCTGAGATTGAGTTCCAATATGAATATTTGTTAAGTGCCTGAATGAAATCATGATAAGAAAGTGGCAATAATTTCTTAATATTCTTTATACTCAATTCAAGACCACCATCAATGATAAGATCAAGTATTTCATCACTATCGACTTCTGCTTTCTTAAGCCGGAACAATGTCTTCAAGTTCTTGATATCAATCTCAGTTTTTATGAACGTCGCAAACAATTTACGATCTTTTGATTTTGATTCACCGATGATATTGAAAAGACCATCATAATACATCTTATCCAATCTATTCTCAATAACCGATAGATTTATTTCATCATAATCTTTCAATATTGAATGATATTCAGTACCTTCAAGAGCCGCAATAACTTCACCATATGATGATTTACCTGCCAGTTCTGACAAGAATGTGTAACTGAACTGTCCCGCTGAAACTAAAGATTCTTTAATCTCATCAGTGGATGCATCGTAATATTTGCCTCGAAGAATAGTTTTGAGATTCCAGACATCATAGTTTTTCAGATATTCAGTGAGCAAATAATTTGGTTCGCCTTCCGAGATATTGATCAACTTCGTGAATGTCTCTGCAAGATTTTTATTCAATCCATGTTCAATAAGATCCACACCACTGTATGTTCTTGCTAATTCATCAATTTCCTGCTTGTACCCGGATTCTCCTATAAAACGGGTAATTTCACTTATGCCCATATTCATAAGTCTTGGATATATCTCCTTGGGCAAAAGTTTGCTTTTCATTGCACGAACACGTGTGGCAAAATATGCATAGTTGGAACTGCCACGGTATTGTGACGATTCACCACCAGGCCAGTATTTCTGCAAAAAACCCATTTTGACATCACCCAAATAAAATATCAGATATTTGTTTCATGGAATTGTCATTCAGACTATCAAGAATTACGTCGTAGGTATAATCCAGTCTAATGGTACTGTCTTCATTCTCTATCACCACACCACCGATGCAATCAATATTGCCGGCATAGATAAGTGATGAGAGCTTTTTAACGAGTTTTTCAGAATCTTTGTTTGAGTATATCTTAGCACCACTGCCTTGATATTTATCAATGATCGCTTTTAATAATTCCTCATTTTTTGAAGACGGCAAATCTTTAATAATTTCAATACTCTGACTGTAGACTTTATCAAGTACTTCTTTACGTGCATTGAGCATTGTGCGTTTAACTTCCAGATTTGCACTGGAAATCTCCTGTTGCCTCAATTTCTTGATATCATCCTCAACTTTTACAAGCCTATCTCCCATGATCTTTTTTGCATTCTGCCTAGCTTCATCCAATATGGAAGATACTTCAGCATCAGCTTCGCCATTTATTTTGGACGCTTCTGTATTTGCAACATCCATGATATCCTTTACAACTGTTTCAAGTCCCATAGCCTTTCACCTTCAATGAATTCAAGAGCATAAGTTGCTCTTAAATTCAATTATTTGATAAGCAATGCAACAACCAGACCAAAGATAACAATGGTTTCCGGGATTACAGTTAGGATCAAACCTTTACCAAACAGACTTTCATTCTCTGCCATTGCACCAATTGCTGCAGTACCAATATCTTTTTCTGCAATTGCAGATGCAAGTCCTGTAAGTCCAATTGCAAGTCCTGCACCAATTGCTCTCATTCCTGATGCGTCAATTACTGCTAATTCTTCTCCTACCATATTATTATTCCTCCGTGTATTTTCTAATATATCCAAATGGGTTGTACTTTATTCCCCCGCCTTTATAGAATTTTGTAAAGAATTCGACATACTGCAACCTGAGTGAATGTAATCCGGGGGCAATGATACTCAGGACTGTGTTTAAAGCATGTCCGAATAAAAATATTAGTATTGCAAAAATTGTCATCGGACCAAATGATTCTGGCATAACCATATCAAATGCGATCTGATTGACAGTTGATGCAATATAAATTGAAGATAGGCCTACTGCTATGATACGTGTGTATGAAAGCGAATTGCTCAAAAGTGCCGGTAACTCAATAGGACCTTTGATGCCTTCTCCCTTTAGAAGCATCACAAACCCTATCAAAAACACTCCAATTCCAGATATAGATGAGATATATCCCATATACCCAAGAGCAGCCAACAGTAAACCGATCTCTATTACAAACCAGCTTCCCTTTTCAAGCACTGCGGCCATAAATCCATGGTTTTTCCTTTCATTGATAAATCCCAATAGGAAACCGAAATTGATATGAATTAAACCGATCAAAGCCGTCACAACGATCATTGTCATAACTAAATGAGTCCTGTGAACTGGATATGTTATCATTTCAGCGGCAAATGGAGATGGGAACAAATTGATCGTTTCAAATCCGGCAATTAAACCGGGTATGTAAACACCGTGTGTTTCCAAACCTGCAAGTGAGAATCCAAGAAATTCGCCATAAATTACACCAAATATCAAAGTTGATATCTGACAGTAAATCAAGATGTTCATAAGAGGCTTTACAGCATCTGATTTAACCAATTTCTTGATTCCAAATGCAAGTGTCATCAAAATTAAAGCATACCCAATGTCACCAAGTATCATCCCATAAAAGAGTGGGAATGAGATAAATATTAATGATGTAGGATCAATTTCCGTATATTTTGGACGTGAATAAAGATTCATTATCTCTTCAAATGGTTGTGTAATTTTTGGATTATTATATTCGATCGGAACAATATCGTTCTCTTCCTTGGTCACATCCGTCCGTGAAATAAAAGCACGCCCATCAGTTGCATCTTCAATTGTATCTGCGAGCAGATCGTAATCCTCATTTGGCACCCACCCATCCACCATAAATGTATGTTCAGATGTAGCAATGCGTAGAGGAACTTCAGCCTTCTGTGTTTCAATGGAAAGCAATTCATCGCTTGCCAGTATAAAATCGGAATATTTTATCTTAAGTGACTCAATCTCTGCATCAAGAGATTCAATGTTTTTTTGTAGATTTGCAACATCCAATTCCATTTTTCCCAAGAGGTCAACAGGTACACCACTCATTTCAGGCACCCTGAGTTCCTTGAATGCGAACTCTGACAAAATATCCGAAACTGCATCTGCATGCTCTTTCAAAACAAACAATACAATAATTCCGGATTTTGAATCAGAGAACAGTTCGTATGATTTTGTGATGTTTGAAAGTTTAGATTCAATATCACCTTTCACGACACCTGCAAAAACAGCAATATTCTCATAACCACTATATTGTTCAAGATCAATGGGAATTGTAGCAAAAGGAAGCAATTCATTGATATGAGTGACAAGTTCCTTCTGATTATTTTCAATTTCAATCTTTCGTCCAGTTCTCTTTGACACCTCATTGTCAAGTTCCACTAATTTAGTATCAAGTTCCTTAAACACTGAATCCATGTTCTGTTTTTTAATATTACCCTTTTTGACACCAAGGAAATTTGAAATCGATCGGATCTTAATCAGTTTATTTGATACATCCTCACCATTCTCAAACGGTTTGCCTATTTTTAGGCCCAGATCTTCATTA
This sequence comes from Methanosarcinaceae archaeon, assembly GCA_030655675.1. Taxonomy (GTDB): domain Archaea; phylum Halobacteriota; class Methanosarcinia; order Methanosarcinales; family Methanosarcinaceae; genus Methanovorans. The sequence continues at coordinate 10,498 of JAUSPM010000216.1, forward strand.
TTATAATCTTCTAAATGAAATGAATTGATACCGTGAAGTGCATCTACTGTCCTCTCAAATATATCTTTATGACCAACAATAGTTACACGGCTCATCTGTTTGACATTAAGCATGTATCGTCCCCTCAAATTCAGAAACCAAATAATCTACAGCCTTGTCCAAATTTGCTTGTGCTTTTTTAACAATAGCCTTAGCATCAGCTTCACTAGCACCGATGGTCTTTACTTTTTCTTCTTTGATGGTCGCTTCTGCAGACTTCAAAGATTTCTGAGCAGATTCGTGCGCATCAACCTCGGCCTGTTTAACGATCTCTCTTGCCTCAGCTCTGGCACTAGTAATGCGTTCGCCCTTATTTTTAGCAGCAGCATTCACAATATTCCTTGCGCTTTCCTCTGCTTTTTTGATTTCAGATAAGATCTCATTTTTAGCCATGAAAATCCTCGTTATATAATATCAATTAATGTAATCTAACAATTTAATTCACTCCTATTGCGAAGTAAGATATAAGTTCTTCGGTTTTGGCGATGCTGCATGCGATATTGTTAATGATTTGTCATTTTGAAAAGAGGCTTTTTGACAACTCATTTCAGCCATAGATGAAAAATTTCCCATTAAAAATATCCATGATCATTGCACCAAAAAATGCCATCAGCCAACCCACACACAAAGCGTCAGCCCTATCGATCAACCATATCAAGTCTGAACGGCAACTGAGCATCATCCGGTATCGTATGAATATACTTTTTCCTGAACTCAGGATTCCGCATCATACAATAATCGGCTGATGACTTGTATGCATTGTTCTTCCCCATACGTTTCCAAATATCCGACAAATTGTCTTCCCGAACATTTCCAAACGACAATGGAGTGTATGCACACGGTAAAACATCACCCGCCGATGTGACATGGATCCAGCGTCTCCCTGCAAAACAGCCGAATTGATCTGGTCCCATGAAATAAGGGAATGCAGTGACCCTTGGACCTTCTGGATTTGTATTCTTCTCCTTTTGGAACTTTTCAAGACGTGAAACATCCGCAGGACCGATGACCTCGTCTTCGTGATCAAGCCAGCGCCCAACCGCAATGATCTCATATATCGACATCTCCTGCATATCCATCTCAACCGCAAGATTATAAAAATCTTCAAGATCATTGATATTATCAGGCGACACCACCACGAACATATCAGTCAATAACCCTGCAGCACGTGCATTCTTGATGCCATTTATCGCGTCATGATACGCACCATCGCGCCCTCGCACGCGATCATGCTCTTTTTCAAAAGGACTGTCAATGCTCACACGAATTGCATACAATCCTGCAGCCTTCAAATCCTGTGCTCTCTGCGCAGTCAAGCCAAAACCGGATGTGAAACATGTCGCGATCGCCCGCGTCTTATCCACATGCGCAACCATGTCCACAAGGTCTTTTCGAAGCATGGTCTCACCGCCGTCAAATGAGATAAGATATGAACCAAGGTCAATCGCCTGATCCACCGTACGATTGATCTCATCAAGAGTAAGTTCAGGGTCTGCAATGATATCTGCTGCACCACAATGAATACACTTGTTAGGACAATGCATTGTGATTCCGATAGACAATTGATCAGGAATACGTTTTCTTAGAATAGAACCAATTTCTGCAGTGATCACCCTATCAAAAACCTTTCCTGGAATTGGCGGGACCCATGTTGAAAATATAATCTCATCATCATCCACATAAATTGGTTTTTCTTCCTGAAATATTTTATTGATACGTTTTATTATCGGTTTTGCAACCGGTGCGACAACACCCTCTGCATCAAGCACAACCTTGCCATTCACTGCACTGGCATTCACTTTGATCACTGACTTATCATATACACGCATGGATTCACCTGTAATTTTTAAATTTGGAATTTAAAATTTGAAATCTTAAACTAAAACTCATCTAGGAAATTAACATAAAAATGGTTTTTACGGAAGCATGTCAATTGTTATGTGGTTTGTGATCTGCACCAACTTCTCTGTTGAACCACATGGATCAAAAGTTCCGAGTATATCGTTTGCATACCGCACCTGTTTTTCAACTTCCTCGATCGATCTTTTCACTGCATCCTCATGTGACATATGTTTAAGGTATATTTGCGGCAATGTAATGGATTCATGTGTGGACTTCTTGTCATCTTGTACATGCAGGTATTCAAGCAGGTCATCCACGATCTGGTATGCTGTGCCCACATGTTCACCATACAATCGGCACTTGCCCGCAACTTCATCATCCGCGCCACCAATATATGCACCAATAGATGCACTCGCTGCAAACAGGGATGCTGTCTTTTTGCGGATGCACTCGTAATAGTTGCCCTCATCAAACGTTCCCTCAACACTTTTCACATCAAATGTCTCACCTTCTGCCATGCACATGCCTGCACGCCCGAAATCACGTACAGCATTTGTGCCAAAAGGAGATATGAGTTCGATTGACTTTGAAATCAAAAAATCCCCGCACAGCATTGCTGCAGCATGACCGAATTTTTCATGCGCTGAAGGAATGCCTCTTCGGATAAGCCCACCATCCAGAAGGTCGTCATGTATCAATGATGCAGAATGTATCAACTCAATAGCCAAACCCGCATCAACACTATTTTTTAAATCTCCGCCACAAATTTCGGACGACAGCAGCAGCATGATCGGACGTATCTTTTTCCCACCTGAATTGCAAACATGACTAATCATTTTTGTCATCTGAGACGATTGGTCCATAGACTCTATCATATCGGACATCGCAGACGTAATTAGTTTATGTTCACCCCATTGCTCAATGTTCATCCAATGCCCCAATTATCTAATTGTATAATTAATATTCGATATTGTTTGTTATTCGGTATATTTTGAAGAACATCCCACAACAATCTGTGTAGCCTCAATCTTATCAACAGCCACCATTGTACCACTCATGCTAATCTCTTTTCCTTCATCGAGTGTCGCTGGCAAGTCCCCCGTATATTCCACATATATCTCAATAGTTGAATCCTCTTTGTCAACCAAGACAAATGAAATGAGATCCGGAGTTACAATAAGTGTGCCGTTCTTGATAACACCCGTTGTGCTTATCTTTTCCCCCGTATAGTTGTGAGGGTTTGAAGTTAATTCTGAAACCATAATGGACTGTTGGGAAAACTCAACACCCCAAAGTCCAATAATTGCAACAGCAACAATAACTCCAATTGCAACAAAAGTCTTTTGTTTTTTATCCATTTTTAAACACCGGTTAGATGTGGTTAAAATCGTTTTAATCTACTGTAACTTATCTAATCTCGCAAGTTCCTTGTTCGATTGTAAACGGGTTCGGATCATGTATAATATGTATGAGATTATTGCAATCCATGTAATTGCAAATGCAGTATATAATGGTTCCATAAATTCACCTTTTATTTACGCTTTATGTGTAATAATTCTGCAATAATAATTATTGCATTGAGTATATTTAAATGTAAAGTACAGTCGTTTTTTGACAATATCACATATATTAATAAGGATGGGTGTAATATTATCACATCATATTTAAGCGAATTGAACTATATTTTATTCGAGAAAATCCTCGCTGTGCTCGGATTAACTCGCACTATATATCTATAAAATATATACTAAAACAAATTCAAATGATTACTATGGCAAAACCACCAAGACTTATCGCATGGGAATTGACAGCAGGTTGCAACCTCTCTTGTGTACACTGCAGAGGCGCATCAACCTTTCAGATTCCAAAGGGAGAGCTCACAACAGATGAGGCAAAGCATTTCATAGATGAAATTGTGGAGATGGGAAATCCAATACTTATCATGAGTGGAGGAGAACCTCTTGTCCGAAAAGATGTATTCGAGATTGCACAGTACGGAACTGACAAAGGGCTTCGTGTCGTCATGGCAACTAACGGCACTCTTGTCACACCCGAGATCGCAAAGAAGATGAAAGAGGTCGGGATCCAGAGGGTCAGTGTCAGTATTGACGGCTCAAACGCCAAATCTCATGATGATTTCCGTGGCGAACCTGGTGCATTTGATGGGGCGCTAAGGGGAATTGATTATATCAAGAAAGCGGGCATCGGTTTCCAGATAAACACCACTATTACAAAGCGCAATATTGACGAGATACCAAAGATCCTTGAATTTGCAACCGAACTGGGGGCAGAAGCACTCCATATTTTCCTTCTGGTACCAACCGGCAGGGGCAAAGAGATCGAAGCGGATGAGATAGCACCTGTCGAATACGAGCGCGTATTGAATTGGTTCTATGAACAGCAAAAAACAGCAAAGATTCAGTTGAAAGCCACATGTGCGCCGCATTATTTCAGGATAATGCGCCAGCGTGCAAAGAAGGAAGGTATCGAAATATCCGTTAAGACACATGGATATGAAGCCATGACCAAAGGATGTCTTGGAGGCACAGGATTTTGTTTTGTTTCCAGCATTGGTGAAGTGTACCCATGCGGATACCTGCCGGCACTTGCAGGCAGTATAAAAGAGCAGAGTTTCAAAGATATATGGGACAATGCAAAGGTGTTCAATGATATCCGTGACACAAGCAAACTCAAAGGTAAATGCGGGGAATGTGGATACAAGGAAGTGTGCAGCGGCTGCCGTGCACGCGCGTATGCAGCGACCGGAGATTACATGGCAGAAGAACCATATTGCATATATACACCACCAAAGGTAAAGGAATAAAAATGGTACAACTTGATCAAATTGACAAGGATATCCTGAATAGCATTCAGTTGGATTTCCCTGTTGAAACACATCCATTCGAAAAACTGGGCGAGCAGTTTGGCATTCCGGAAGATGAAATAATAGAACGCCTTGAGCGACTGAGCAATGCAGGCGCTATCCGGCGCATCGGTCCGATAATCAATACAAAGAAAACCGGCGGAATTAGTACACTTGTTGCAGCCAAAGTACCGGAGAATAGGATCGATGAAGTGGCAGAAATCATAAACCGATATACTGAAGTGTCACATAATTATCTGCGCCCTGCAGAGTACAATATATGGTTCACCATGTCCGCCCCAAGTGAAGCGAGACTTATACAGATACTTGATGAAATAAAGGCTAAAACCGGATGCGATCTTATCAACCTGCCTACCAAAAGGCTGTTCAAGATCGGAGTCAAATTCAATATAAGATAAGGTGAGAAAAATGGACGAAATAGACACCAAACTTATCAAACTTACACAGGATGGCATAACACTCACCCATGCACCCTTTGCGAACATTGCCAAAGAACTTGGCATAAGTGAAGAAGAGATCGTTACCAGATTTGAAAATCTGCAACAAAGTGGAGTTATCCGAAGATTTGGCGCATCAATTGGCCATCGGGCAATCGGCATCACAGCCAATGCAATGTGCACATGGAACGTACCTGAAGATAAAGTCGAAGAGGTCGGAGCAATAATGGCAGGTTTTTCCGAAGTAACACACTGCTACGAACGACCGCGTTACCCTGACTGGCCATACAACCTGTTCACAATGGTACATTCATACACAAGAGAGGATTGTGAAAAAGTGGCTCGTGAGATATCAAAAGCCACAGGCATTTCGGATTACAGCCTGCTGTTCAGCGAGCGGGAATTCAAGAAAACGGGTGCTCGATTGTAATTATAGTTAATAATTAGAGTTACAATTACAATTACAGTCATAGTTATATTTTGATTTCTAATCACAGGATGCGCCATAATGACCAATGAACGAAACTTACTCCCTTTGATGATCGATCTTAGTGGAAGGCAGGTCGTAATCATTGGTGGCGGTTCAGTAGGAGAGCGCAAGGCGATCCTTTTTTCAAAATATGCAGACACTACTGTTGTAAGTGCAGGATTTACCACAAAACTTGAAGAAATGAAGGATGCAGGTAAATTGAATTTAGTACAGGCAGACCTTGGTTCACTGCCAGATTACAAGATCGCTGAACTGATATCGGATGCCTTTTTAGTGATCCCTGCGACAAACAATATACAACTGAACAATAGAATTGTTGAAATCGCACGAAAAAGCGATATTTTAATAAATAAGGTTGATTCTGTAGGTGACGTTGTGGTGCCTTCCGTAATTACAAGAGGAAAACTGACTATCGGGATCTCAACACTTGGGTCAAGTCCTGCCCTTTCGAAATATACTCGAAAGAAGATAGAGCAGGTGATCACTCCGCAATATGCCGATATGATACGACTTCAAGATGAGATTCGAACGTACCTGAAACAGTACGTTCCAGATCAGGAAGATCGAAAAGATATCCTGTGGAAAATACTTGACAATGAGGATGTATGGAACGCACTTTCGGAATCTTATGAAAAAGCGTATAATATAGCACACAATATAGTTAAAACAAATTGAATTGAACCGATTATTATTCATATACAAATTTAATACAATAAATTATCATTATATCAATTTCTATACGGAGAATATAATTGACTGAAATATCAAGCATGGTTATAACGCATGCAAAAGCCAGTGTCGGGGAGATGGAAGGAGCATGGCACGGCGATCTTGAAGGTATGCTTAAACACCTTTATTCACAGGAACTTATTCATGAATGTGCAGTGTTAAAAACATGCAACCGCGTTGAAATATATATTGTTTCATCGAAAGGAAGTCAGGTACTGTTCCATTTTGCAAAAAAAATGGGTGTATCTTCCAGAATTGTTGAGTTCTATGACCACGATGAGACACTGGCACATCTTTTAAGGCTGGCATCCGGTCTTGAATCCATGATCGTTGGTGAAGACCAGATACTAGGACAGATCAAAGAACTATATGCTGTCGCAAAGAATGCAGGTACAACCGGCAATACGCTTGATACCGCGTTTGGCAAAGCGATACAGGTCGGCAAAAGGGTGCGGACGGAAACAGGCATTAACAAGGGTTCAGTTTCAATCGGTTCTGCAGCAGTCGATCTTGCTGACGAGATACTTGATGGTTTGACAGGCAAGACAATTCTTGTAATTGGTGCCGGTGAAATGGGCACACTTGTCGCACGTGCACTTGCTCATAAGAACATTGATGCGATATACATAGCAAACCGGACATTCGATAGGGCAGAGATGCTTGCTGACGAATTATGCGGACTGGCTGTACCTTACAGTGAAGTCGAGGAATACATAAAAACTGCGGATGTAGTTATTAGTGCTACATCGGCACCGCATTATGTGCTTACAAAAGAGATCATGTCAAGGGCAATGGAGAACAGGGATCGTGAGATCCTTTTGATCGATATTGCAAACCCGCGTGATATAGAGGATACAGTCACAGAGGTTCCAAATGTTACACTTCATAATATTGACGGACTGCGTATCATCAATGAGAAAAACATGCAGATGAGGCGTGAAGAAGCGAAAAAAGCAGAGGTCCTGATTGATGAGGAATTGATACTGCTCAATGCCCAGTTCAAACGCCAGAAAGCAGACGGATTGATCTCTGAGTTATATGCAAGGCTCTATGATGTGCGCGAGCAAGAGAAAGAGCATGCTATCAATCGATTGAAAGCGTATCATTCGATTGGTGATTTTGAAATAAAGGTACTTGATGACCTGACACATTCCCTTGTCAATAAGATTTTGGCAGAGCCGACAAAAGCGCTCAGGAATGCGGCAGAGCACGATAATGAAGAAATGTTAGATACAGTGGCCAAATTGTTCAAACTAAACGGTGCACAAAAGGAGTGATATTATGTTTCCACAGGTTCGAATGCGAAGATTAAGAAGCGGCAAGATACGTGATCTGGTGCGCGAGACCGCACTTACCACAGATGATCTTATCTATCCGATGTTCGTTGATGAGACTATTGATTCTGCGGTTGAGGTTTCGTCCATGCCAGGCGTGTACAAACTACCCCCTGGCAGTGTGGCAGATGATGCAAAGGAAGCAGCAGACCTCGGGATTCCCGCAGTTATTCTTTTCGGTATTCCGAAAAACAAGGATGAGACAGGAACAACCGCCTATGGTGACAATGATGTTGTCCAGCAGGCTGTCCGCGAGATCAAAGGCGAACTTGGAAAGGACATGGTTGTGATCACTGACGTGTGCCTATGCGAATATACAAGCCACGGTCACTGCGGCATGGTTAATTACGATACTGAGGAGATTCTGAATGACCCGACCCTTCCACTACTTGGCAAGACTGCTGTGAGTCATGCAAAGGCAGGTGCGGACATTGTTGCACCTTCGGGAATGATGGACGGAATGATCGGTGCGATACGGTCTGCTCTTGATGACAATAATTTTAGCAATATCCCCATAATGTCGTATGCAGCGAAATATACCTCTGCATTCTACGGACCATTCAGGGATGCGGCAGAATCCGGTTATTCGTTCGGGAACCGTTCGAGTTACCAGATGGACCCTGCAAACTCTAATGAAGCAATGCGTGAGGTTGAACTTGATATTGCGGAAGGTGCAGACATTATAATGGTAAAGCCTGCGCTTCCGTATCTTGACATAATCTACCGTGTCAAGACTGAGTTCGAGATGCCAACAGCTGCATACAATGTGAGTGGTGAATATTCGATGTTAAAAGCCGCAGCACAGAATGGCTGGCTGGATGAGAAAGCGGTTATGTACGAGTCACTTCTTTCGATAAAACGCGCGGGTGCGGATATGATATTAACATATTTTGCAAAGGACATGGCGCGGATGCTGGAGTGATGCACAATTCATCTATAATGTATTATTAACTGTTGTGTCACCACTCATTATTAATAAAAATGGTGAGATGTATAATCTACAAGCAACACATTTATTACCAAAATATTCAACAATAAACATAGGTGTTTGATAATGGTGAAAAAAGACATTGTTCAAGTTAAAAATCCGAAATCTGGACATTATGTGAAAATCGATAGATCTATCGGTAAAATTCTTGATCACAAGAAATCAGAAGGGCCATACAAAAATGTGCCAATTGCAAGAAAGAGGAATCGATGATATTCTACAGGCCTGATGGAGATGTTCACACTACCCAAATAAAATATCGTCCACGAACCTGTTTTATTATGACTAAACTCGGTCAACCTATTTCACATGAAATCGAAAATATAAAAATTGAACTACGTAAAGTGTTCGAAAAACGACAAATTGAAGAAATTGATGCTGAAAGTATTGTTACAGGACGAGATTTTTTAATGAAGATTTGGAACCTGATTATAACGGTTCCATTGGGAATTGCAATTATAGATAACAATATGTCTGGGCAAACCCTTTCTAATATTTTTTATGAAATTGGATTTATGCAAGCTTGTGGCAAAGAAACATTGGTTATAAAAACAAAGGATGCAAAAATACCATCCGATTTTATTCGAACCGAATATGTTGAATACGGAAATCGTTTTGAGAACAAACTTGATAAATTCTTCAATACTTTCTTTACACTACCGGAATATTATGATGAAATGGCAGAAGTGCTTGAAAACAACCCCCTTTTAGCAATTGATTATTTGCGAAGAGCATATTTAATAAGTGGGGATACTAAATATAATACGAAAGCCAACATTATTTATAATGATTTACCAACTGATGGAAGAGCAAAAAATTGTGTGGAGGCTTTGTTAGTTAATTTTTGAGCCTTTTTTAATTCGAATCATAATCTAAAAATATTATATTTAATGGTGTTCACATGACTTTAGAAAAATCAAAACAATTATACGAAAAAGCCAAGACCCTTCTCCCTGGTGGAGTTAGCAGTCCTGTTCGGGCGATCAAGCCATATCCATTTTACACGGCATCTGCAAACGGTTCAAAGATCACGGACGTTGATGGGAATGAATACATTGATTACTGTATGGCTTATGGTCCGAAAATACTCGGGCACGGTCATCCACGCATCAAGCAGGCAATTATAGAGCAATTGGACAAGGGATGGCTGTATGGCACGCCTACAGACCTTGAGGTGACGCTTGCCGAGAAAATCGCATCACTCTATCCGAGCATTGATATGCTTCGATTTGTTACCACAGGTACGGAAGCGACCATGAGCGCACTCAGGGCAGCGCGCGGGTTTACTGGTAAGAACAAGTTCATCAAGATGGAAGGCGGATTCCATGGCGCGCACGATGCTGTACTTGTCAAAGCAGGCTCAGGTGCAACCACACACGGTAAACCGGATTCACTCGGGGTTCCGGAGGATTTTACAAAAAATACACTTCAGGTTCCGTACAATGATATCGAGGCACTGACAGATACTATCGAATCCAACAAGGATGACATGGCAGCAGTGATATTGGAACCTGTTATGGGAAATATCGGTCCGATCCTGCCCGGTGAGAATTATCTCAAAGATGTCCGCAAGGTCACGGAAGAGAACGATGTTGTACTGATATTCGATGAGGTAATTACAGGATTCAGGCTCGCCATGGGTGGCGCGCAGGAATATTTTGGTGTTACGCCTGACATGACTACGCTCGGGAAGATCGTTGGCGGTGGAATGCCTATCGGTGTGTTTGGCGGAAAGCGCGAGATAATTGAGATGATTTCACCATCCGGTGGTGTTTATCAGGCAGGCACGTTCAGTGGCAGTCCCACTTCTGTAGCAGCAGGTATTGCAATGCTGGATGTTCTTGAGAAAGAGAATGTTCACAAAACATTGAATGCCACAGGTGATATGGTGCGTGCACGGTTGTCTGATATTGTTTCTGATCTGGGGCTTGATTATAATGTATCCGGGATTTCGTCGATGTTCAAGATCTTCTTTGGGGCTACTCCTTCGAACTATCAGGAAGCACTCAAATGCGATAAGGAAGGTTATTTCGAGTTCTTCCACAGGATGTTGAAGGGCGGTGTTTTCCTGCCGCCATCGCAGTTCGAGACGAATTTCATTTCAACTGCTCATAGTGAATCGGATCTTGAAAAGACATTTGAAGCCTACGAGGCTAACCTGAAATAGGTGTTTAAAAATGATAATAGGAACCCGTGGCAGTGGTCTTGCTCTTGCACAGGCGAACCTTGTGGCACGTCTGCTCAAGGAGAATGGTGTTGAGACTACGCAGTTAATTATAAAGACTAGCGGTGACACGTTCACAGACCGCCCGCTGCACGAAGTTGCAGGTGTGGGCGTTTTTGTGAGGGAACTTGATGACCGTATGCTTGCAGGTGAGATCGATATCGCAGTACATTCGATGAAAGACCTGCCAACAGTGCGCCCTGAGGAGTTAGCAATTGCAGCGGTCATGAAACGTGACTCACCATTGGATGTGCTTTTGACAATCGACGGCTCGACACTTGATGAGTTGCCGGATGGTGCAGTCATTGGTACGACATCAATGCGCAGACGGGCACAGTTACTCAGGTATCGACCAGATCTTCAAATTCAGGATCTGAGAGGAAATATCGATACACGGATCAAAAAACTTAAGGATGGCCTGTATGACGGAATACTGCTCGCAGAAGCCGGACTCCAGCGCATGGGCTGGGAGATGGATGTGGAGCGGTTGAGTCCTGATGGATTCTGCCCTTCTGCAAACCAGGGTACGATAGTCATTGTTACAAGAGCAGGCAGTGAAGCCGAAAAAGCAGTTGCTTTTCTTGACCATCCGCAGTCACGTATGGAGACTGAGATCGAGCGCCTTGTGATCACAGAAGTTGAAGGTGGATGTATTGTTCCTATTGGTGCGTTTGCTGAAGAGGTCGAAAAAGGCGTTATTCATGTGCGTGCAGAAGTGCTTGCACTGGATGGAACGTATGAGGTTCGTGTCGATGAACTGATCCTTACTGAAGATTACAAGGCTGAAGGTCAAAGACTTGGTCATGAACTTGTGAAACTCGGTGGCAAAGAACTGGTACAGGATGCAATCTGCCAGTTATCAAGTTTAGATTCAGAACAGAGTCAATTCAACTAAAAGAGGATATTGCCCTCATTGTGTAAATAAATATTAGACGGGATGAACAGGATTTACAGGATGTTGTTTGCCATTTTTATCCTGTGCATCCTGTAAATCCTGTCCATTGATTCAAACAATGCGATCCCATGTTTGATGATATGGCCTGAATGGTGAAGTTACTCACACAATGTTCGAGATAATCGATTTAAAATATACTAAAAAGATGTGAACGGATATGGTTACACTCACAGGACTGAAACTTAAGAATCCTACAATATTAGCCGCAGGCATTATGGGTACGACAGGTGCATCCCTTGTGCGAATGGCAAAGGAAGGTGCGGGTGCTGTTGTTACAAAATCGATCGGACCAGAACCTAAAGAGGGACACCATAATCCAAGTATGGTTCAACTCGAATGCGGTTTTTTGAATGCTATGGGGTTGCCGAATCCTTCTTATGAGGCTTTTTTGCAGGAACTTGAATTTGCGAAAAATGGATGTTCTGTTCCTGTGATAGCGAGCATTTTCGGAGGGAATGCCGATGACTTTCTCAAGGTTGCGGATGGATTGAGCCCTGCAAAACCTGATGCTTTTGAACTTAACGTTAGTTGCCCGCATGCCGAAGGGTATGGTGCGATGATCGGCAGCGACCCTTATGTGGTCGAGGAGATCACGCGCGCTGTCTGCGACAGCGTCGACGTTCCTGTGTGGGTGAAACTTACCCCGAATGTTACGGATATTGTGAGCATTGGTGAGGCAGCCGAGCGAGGCGGTGCTGATGCTGTGGTTGCCATAAACACTGTTCGCGCCATGGCTATTGATATTGCCACAGGTTATCCGATACTTGGTAACAGGTTCGGTGGCCTGTCCGGTGAGGCTATTAAGCCAATCGCTGTTAAGTGCGTCTATGACCTCTATGCCGCTCTCGATATTCCGATCATCGGCGTAGGGGGCATATCCAAATGGCAGGATGCAATTGAGATGATGATGGCAGGCGCAAGTGCGGTGCAGATCGGTTCTGCGGTGTTTGATGGAACCGGGGTGTTTGGCTCGATCGCTGACGGGATCGACAATTACCTTGATAAGAACGGTCATGCCGGCATTAAAGATATTATCGGGCTTGCCCATGAGGTGATCTGAAATGCGACATATCAATGTCACTATTACAAATACGGTTGATGAATCCCCATCAACAAGGACGTTCTTTTTTGACAAGTCATTTGAAAGTGCAATCCCCGGTCAGTTCGTGATGGTCTGGATACGTGGCGTGGATGAGATCCCGATGACGCTTTCCTACACCAATGCAATTACCGTGCAGAAGGTCGGTGATGCGACATCCGCATTGTTCAAACTGGATGTTGGAGATTCACTCGGCATTCGCGGACCTTTCGGCAATGGTTTCACATTGCCACAAAAGGATGAGAAGATCCTGCTCATTGCCGGCGGTGTTGGTGCAGCACCCCTTGCGCCCCTGGCAGAGCATGTTGCGAACTCAGGCACATGGTCGAATGTCACCACGATCTTAGGCGCGCGCAATGTCAATGAGTTGATATTTGCAAACAGGTTCTTTATGACAGGCGAGATCCATGTCACAACCGACGATGGAACACAAGGTCGGCGCGGATTTGTCACAGACGTTTTAAGTGAGATCGATATTTCGGAGTACGACAAAATATACACCTGCGGCCCCGAGATCATGATGGCGCGCGTGTTTGAGATACTCCACAAGGCAGGCGCACACAGCAAGGCGGAATTCAGCCTGCACAGGTACTTTAAGTGTGCTATCGGTGTGTGCGGAGCGTGCTGTATGGACCCGCATGGCTTGAGGGTTTGCAAGGACGGACCTGTTTTTAATGGGGAGTTGCTTGTTGACACGGAGTTTGGGAAGTATAAGAGAGGGGCGAGTGGGATTAGGGGTAGGGTTTAGCATAAGTATGTAAAGTTAAAAGTGCATATACATGTTTACGATTTTATTTAATATGGAAATCTTTTTAAGATTATAATATAGAGATATGAACCATGAAAATAATCAACGATATTTCAATTAAGAACTTTAAAGGAATTGAAGAGATGGATTTTCCTTGTGGTTCCATAAATATTATAGTAGGTCCAAATAATACAGGAAAATCATCAATATTACAGTCAATTTGGTTGGCAATAACTTCATTGAAAAATTATACAGATGTTATGGATAATGAAATTTCAGAAATTGTTGTAGATGAATTTAATTTCAAATATTTAGTTAATCAAGGAAAAGAAAAGTCGAGTATACAATTAAACTTATTTAATGAGGATAAAATTAATTTAGACATAATATATTCAAATAAAAATAAATATTATCCTGAATTATCAAATTATTTTTCACTTTTCATTTCGGATTTGAGTTATTTGAATTCTGAAATTCCATTTAGTCAAGGTTTAAATTACCGTGTTTTGAGAGAATTACAAAAAACGAATCGATCATTGAAAAGTGATGAATCAAAAGAAAAATTCGATTTAGTTTTGAATAAAATCTCAAATCAAATGGATTCTGAAATCAAACAGTTTAAAAAAGATTTGCTTGATTCTGAAAAGTTGTTTATACAGTCTACATTGAACAATAATCTAATATCTATATATACAATAGCAGATGATTTTAATGATATTATATATCATTCTGAAGAAGAAAAACGAATTGTTGACATTCCTTTGATAATTAGTTCGCCCCATTCTGGTGACAACACACCTCTACTTTATGAAAAACTTTTTAATGCAAAAAAAATATCACATGTACTTGAAAATTTAAAAAATAAAATTTCATATTTAGAAAATATTGGAGTAATCGATGATGAAATAAAAGTTTCACTTAAAGATATTGACCAAACATTACCCTTATCATCAATGGGTGATGGTTTCAAAGGTCTCTTAAAACTTTCTTTTATGGCTCCCTTGATCAAACATGGAATTGTTCTATTTGAAGAACCTGAAATTTCAATGCATCCTGGATATTTTGAAATATTAGCGAAAGAAATTGTATCGAGTTCACATGATTCACAATTTTTTATAACAACTCACAGTTTAGAGTTTTTGGAGTATTTATTAGAAAAATCAGAAAAATTAGGCGTTATTGATTCAGTAAAAATATTGAGATTAACTCGACGAGCGGGTAATTTTATTGACAGAGAAGTATACTCTGGAATTGATGCCAAGAAAGACATCGAAGATATAAAAATTGATTTGAGGGGATATTAATTGAATATTATTATTTGTGAAGGTAAATATGATGCAATATTCTTCGATGAACTTTCAAAAGAGAACACTCAGAAATACATAATGTATGACGTGGATTTTAAAAAACTTCAGAAATGTATGGGAAGAAGTTTAGATTATTTTAAAGTTGCATATCCATTGATTATTTATGGAGATGGTGGAAAGCCAAAAATATATAAGGCATTAGAAAAGGCTGTGGGGTTAACATTAGGAAAATCAAAGGATAATATCTATATTAGCCTAATTCTTGATGATGATGGTAATGAGTACGATGATTTAGAAGTGAAAGTAAAAGACATATTAGATTCTCTTTCTAAAAATAAAGACCGGTTTTCTCGTCCCCCAACGTTTGAGCAAAACAATCGAGGATTTATTTTAAAGTATCCCAAAAGTGAAGGGTCAACTATAGTGTCTCTTTTTACAGTTCCACTGAATCTAGAAATTCAAGTTGCTAAGAAATGTATTGAAAACAAGCCACATCCACATATAAATGTAGATGCAAACCCCCATTTAGCCATTGATTTTTTAGCAGACAACCATTATGATGGCAATAAAGAATTATTATTTAGAGAGACGTCTTTATTACTAAAAAATGAAATATGGGCAAATGCTATTTTAAATCAAATGAATTCAGGCTAAAAACTTGAAAAAACCCAAATCACTTCCTCTCATACTCAAAATAACTACACACATCCCCATCGCACCGAATCACCCGCCCCCTGACCTTACCCTCAAATATGTCAAGCTCAATAGCGCTGGGTTCAGCAATTCCCTGCACTATGGCACCACCAAAGAAAGCAGAAGCACCTCGGATTCCTCGATAATCGGATGGTGGAAATGCCCGAAGATCAAAACATCCACATCCATCTCTTTTGCCAGATAGCGCAGACCGTCCGCGTGGTCTGATGTCAGTTGGAGAGCAAATAAGTTAAAATGAACGACTATTCCGGTTCAATTTCAACTTGGGCAATGATTAAAAAGGATGATGTTGAAATAATATTTCAGCGAGAGGATAGTCTAATTGAAGAAATCCCAGAGTTTAAAGATATGAAAATTTGAGGGGGACTTACTTAGATGAACAATAATCTAAAAGAATTGCAAACGATCCCGGGAGTTGGGAAAAGCATTTCCCAGATTTTATGGAATATCGGGATTGAAAATGTTTCAGATCTGAAAGGCAAGGATCCTGAAGAATTATATTTAAAAATTTGTGCAGATCAGGGATACCAGGTTGACCGTTGCGTGCTTTATGTTTGCCGTTCTTCAGTTTATTTTGCCGATAACAAAGATCCCGATCCGGAAAAACTGAAATGGTGGAATTGGAAGGATAAAAAATAAGAAGAAGTATTTTGTTTAATTCATATAAATGGAGGATGTAGAGGATTTAAACGAAACATTTTGGTTTGGGTAAGAATAATGCTCATTAAATTAATTTGAATTTCCTCTACAGTTCTAGATTGTTTTTCTATATAATAGCAATTTCCCAGAATTATACCTTTTTATACCCAAATTTATACCCAAATTCGTACCAAAATGTTTTTTTGAATACAATATTAATACTCACGAGTAAGGTAGAGAAATAAACTCAATGCTATAAGTTCCAGTGTATCCGGCACAAGTGCAACTGTAACCACATTATAACCAAGAGTGGAACTTGCATGAATATCTCCAAGTATAATAAGAGGCAACAATAAAAATGCATGAAATGCGTTTTTAAGAAGCAAAAATGCAGCAAATAACAGGAAGCCAAGTGTAAAATTTGATTTAAGATTCGTATAGATTCTATAAAAATTATCCACTAGTATAATTAATATTATAATTTTGCATGCTGCAATGATATAAATTAAATCCGTTATTTGAATAATGCTTCCTCCGTCGTTAATAATTCTTTTTTAGACTTATCTATTTTTTCCCAAATCTTACCAAATTCATCTAAATTTGCTTCCATCTCTGAAGAAAGGAAATACATGGCCCCATACTTTTCACCCTCTGCCACAATTATACTATGTTTCATAAGTACACCGATATGATGCCTAATCGTCTTATAATCCATACCAATGAATTCTGATAACTGGTTGGCATTGTAAGGTCTGTCAATTAGTGCATTAATAATCCTAGCTCTGGTATTTCCTCCACGTGTGCCAGCTATCAAATACCACAGTATTTTCTTCAGAATAAGTTCCTCCAGAGGAGATTAGAAATAATTATTTAAGTTTAATTGCTCATCGTACTTAAATGTTCTTCAAATCATGCCCACAGTACACGATTATGATTTAATCACATGCATACACACTACAAAATTAATGTTAAAACAAAATTGAAATGTGGGTACTTTTTATGTACACAAGCATCATTTAGATTCCTTTCGTATATAATTTATTCGTTCACATTCAATATGTTTGATCCTACTTTTAAGTGATTTGTACTGATATCGTATATGATGATAAAAACGTTAATAAGAACACTTTTATGTCTGGACCATAGACTACTATATGGGGATAATTTATGGGTAAATCGAATGCTATCAGAAGTGATAATTGTTCTCCATCAGGTGACGAGCATCAAATTGACTTAGAAAACCTCTTAGCAAAACTGGATACAAGTGAAAATGGACTCACAGAAGAAGAAGCGGCACAAAGGCTCAATACATGCGGTGCGAACATTCTTGAAGAAACCAATAAAAGATCGCCCCTTTATAATTATCTAAAACAATTCAAAAATTTCTTTTCCATACTCCTCGCTGTTGGTTCATTACTATCGTTTTTCGCAGAATGGCTTGATCCGGGACAGGGGAACCTCTACATCGGTTTTGCACTTGCCGGAGTTGTTGTTCTTAACGCAACGTTTACGTTCGTTCAGGAATATCAGGCAGAAAAAATAATGGAGAGTTTCCGCCAGCTCATACCCCCGCAATCCAAAGTGATCCGAAACGGCAAGATCAGGGATGTACTTGCAACTGAACTTGTGGTCGGGGATGTGATTGTGCTTGAAGAAGGCGATAAAGTCCCTGCAGATGGCAGACTAATTGAAGTGAATTCATTCAAGGTGGATAATTCTCCCATAACAGGTGAAGCAGAACCCCAACTTCGCGCACTCATTTGTACCCACCCCAATATCCTTGAATGTCGTAACATGGTATTTTCCGGAACCCTTGTCCAGACCGGAAATGGCAAGGCTGTGGTTTTTGGCACCGGCATGCATACCCAGATTGGAAAATTGGCTACACTAACTGAAAAGACCTATTCGGCGGAAACACCCATAAGAAAAGAGCTGAACCATTTTATCCACATAATTTCCGCAATTGCCATCTTTCTTGGCGTGTCATTCTTCCTTCTTGCCTTTTTCATTCAGGATGTAGTTCTTGCAAGCCTCATATTTGCAATAGGCATTATTGTGGCGAATGTTCCGGAAGGGTTACTTCCCACAGTCACCCTCGCTTTGAGTCTGGCGTCAAAGAGGATGGCAAAGCGAAATGCCCTTATAAAGCAGCTTGAGTCAGTAGAAACCCTTGGCTCAACTACAGTAATCTGCACAGATAAGACCGGAACATTGACTCAGAATAAGATGGCAGTAAGTTCTCTACTGGTGGGTTTAAATGAAACTGACATCCATGACAACAATAATATTTCCGATATCTTTGTGAGGGTTTCAGCCCTATGCAATAATGCAAGGATCACGGAAAAAGCACCAGGCTACAGGGGTGACCCCACAGAGGGCTCGCTACTTGTATTCGCCAGCAGTCTGGCTGACATTAAGACACTCAATGACCAGTATCCACGACTGCAAGAATATCCATTTGATTCTATTAGAAAGAGTATGCAGGTGATCTGCTCCACACCACATGGGGGATTGGAGGCGTATCTTAAAGGCGCTCCTGAAATTATTGTGGATATGTGCAATTCCATAATTACAAAGGACGGAGAAGTTCCGCTAACAGATGAGAAGAAACAGACAATCCTGGACAAACATCTTGCCATGGCTGAGAGAGGAGAACGTGTGCTGGCTCTGGCTTACAGGGTGGCAGAAGAAGAGATCGATTATCAGGATGGTTTTGTATTCCTTGGTTTTGCCGGAGCTATAGACCCTCCAAGAGCCGAGGCCAGAGATGCTATTGCGCGATGCCATACAGCAGGTATCAAGGTCGTCATGATAACAGGTGACCATCCGGTCACTGCAAGGTCAATTGCCCGCAGTGTTGGACTCATCTCTGACGGAGATGACCTTGTCATGATCACTGGTGATGAACTTGAAGAGCTTACTCATACCGAACTTGCAGCCAAACTTACCACAAAGAGTATCATTTTTGCCCGCACTTCACCTGTGCAGAAACTAAAGATCGTACAGACATTTCAGTCTGCAGGTGAGATCGTTACAATGACCGGGGACGGGGTGAATGATGCCCCTGCAATAAAAACTGCTGATATGGGTGTGGCCATGGGCAGCGGGACTGATGTTGCAAGAGAAGCTGCTGACATGGTGCTTCTTGATGATAATTTTGCCACGATCGTATATGCAGTGGAAGAAGGCAGGACTGTGTTTGATAACATAAAGAAGTTCATCGCCTACATCCTCACCAGCAATATTCCTGAAATTCTCCCTTTCATCGCCTTTGTACTTCTGGCTATTCCATTGCCAATGACAGTGCAGCTCATACTTGCAATCGATCTTGGAACTGATATTTTGCCCGCCCTGGCACTTGGTGTTGAAAAGGGTGAAGGGGACATAATGAAACGGCCCCCGCGCGCAAGGAGTGAGAAGCTTCTTACACCCCAGGTACTATTCACTGCCTATGGTATAAAGGGGCCGATCGAAGCAGCAGCAGGATTCTTCTGCTATTTCGCAGTGTTAAAGGACGGGGGCTGGACATTTGGCCAGCAGTTGCCCTTTAATGACCCTGTTTATATGCAGGCTATAACCGCATTCTTTGGGGCTGTCATTGTATGTCAGATAGCCAACGTCTTTACATCCCGTACAAGAACCCAGTCCCTTTTTTCAAAGGGTATTTTTTCCAACAGGTATGTGTTGGTGGGGATTGCCAGCGAGCTCCTCATCTTATCGATCATAATGTGGCACCCCTTTGCCCAGAAGGTCTTTAATACGGCACCACTTGATCTGCGATACATTATGCTTGCTCTGCCGTTTGCCCTTCTCATACTTGTGTTCGATGAGCTAAGGAAGTATTTTATACGAAAGGATGTCAAAATCGTTGACAGGTTCCTTGGCTGGTAACTGAAGGACATGTCAGAGAGGATAGATGAATAGCATTATTAGTTTCATAAATTACCGAATGAGTGAACACCCGCTACATACAAATAACATCGAGTAAAATCTGTTGACAGGTGAATTAATTGGAAAAGATAATTAAAGGACGAGCATGGCTATTTGGAGATGACATTGATACTGATGTTATAATCCCGGGAAAATATCTCAGGACAACTGACATGCAGGTATTTGGCGACCATGCCATGGAAGGAGTTGACCCTGACTTCTCGAAGAAAGTGCAAAAAGGCGATGTAATTGTCGCAAATAATAACTTCGGGTGCGGGTCATCAAGAGAACAAGCACCCCTTGCATTGAAATATGCAGGCATCTCCTGTGTTGTTGCAAAGACCTTTGGGCGAATCTTCTTTCGGAATGCGATAAATGTAGGTCTTCCGCTAATGGAAGCAGATGTAGAGTGCAACGAAGGCGACACTGTTGAGATAGACCTTCAACAGGGAACTGTAAAGGTCAACTACAAGACCTTCAAAGGCAACAAACTACCTGATTTCCTGCTTGAGATGCTCACAGACGGCGGTCTTGTAGCGCACCGAAAAGCAGAACAAAAGCGTAACAGCGGTATGTAATAACAAACAAGCTCCACCCATTATCCAATAATCACTCGGTAATCATACAGTAACCATGCAATGATCATCCAATAATAAAACGCAGATAATCCAATACAGGTACAAATGATCTTTCCTGATGAATACAAAAATGTTGGAGTAACCGACATACATCCCGATGATTCCGGCAATATAGTATATTTTTTGTCGGACTACATTGTAGCAGAGCACAAACCTGAACAGGATAATGACACAACCGAGTATTCACTATACCACGTAACAAAAAGCGGCGAGGGACTCCTACAAACAGTTGAAACACTCGAAACTATCGCATCCGGCAAACAGATAGTAAAATACGAAAAAGAACTGAACATCAAAGACCGCGCACTTTTGATAGAGATAGCAACACAACTCTGCAAAGGCGACATCAACACCGTCATTTTCACAGGAGTTGACAAACACGTAACATTCGTACATGCTCCTGACCTGTCAAGCATTGTTGAGATCGAGATCGTGGATGTGATCCCGCCTGAACCTTCATGGCTAACACATGTCATCCGAAGACTTGAAACAAGCGGCATCTTCGGTGATTTCGGAGTGCGGTTCAGTGAAAATGTCATTGACCTCAAACAATTCGAAGGCGAAGACACAGTGTTCCCATGCACAGCATCGGGACTCAAAGGCAAGTATCTTGATTCCGACATAATCACAAAGAATGGCTCACTGGTCGTGGGATGCGAAATATCAAGAACCTTGATCGAATCACGATTTCCCAATCTCGAATACACGCTTGTGAACATCTGTCCATTCAAATCCGATATATTCAAACCAACAAAACCTTTCATAACAAGATGCTGCCGCTCTGAAAAATCCGGTCTTGTTACCATCAACGATGTTGAGGGAGTTGTAGTACACTGGGGCGCATCCGAATTCGAGGTTGCAGAGGCCATAAGGGATCTGGTTTTACATATCAAAGAGCAAGGTTGAATTATAAAAATTACGTAAAAATACCGACACCACCATACGCGCTTTAGCGCGGCACGTTCCCACATCACCACCAAAATTATCTTCATTTGGCTCTAATCAATATCTGTATAAGATCAATATCCATAAAAATAAGCGCAGAATATCATTCAATATATTAATTTATTGATTCGTTATGGGACGTGCCGCCTGCGGCGGGTTGTTGTCTTGACATCAAACACACCTCAACAAACTCAAATTTTATAATAACCTTAATCTAACCATAATCTAACCATAATCCAATCATAAATGTGGAAATAAGTGAACATCATGAAACTTGCAATTATCGAAGGTGATGGAATCGGGAAAGAAGTGATTCCCGCAGCAGTTGAAGTGCTTGATGCGCTCGGACTTGATATAGAAAAAGTGCCGCTTGAACTTGGATATGGTAAGTGGGAAAGAACTGGTGTAGCGATCACGGATGAGGACATCACTACATTGAAAGAATGTGACTGTGTCCTTTTTGGCGCTGTTACGACACCACCTGACCCAAATTACAAAAGTGTGCTACTGACGATCCGCAAAGAACTTGATGTGTATGCAAACATACGACCCATAAAACCTCTTGCCGGCATTAAAGGTGCGACAGGCAGGAATGATTTTGATCTTGTTATCGTGCGGGAGAACACTGAGGGGATGTATTCCGGTATCGAAGAACTGCATGATGATGTTTCATATACGACAAGGGTCATCACGCGCAAAGGGTCAAAACGCATAGCCGAATATGCCTGTAAACTGGCAAAGGAGCGGCAGAACAGAATTACCATTGTTCACAAATCCAATGTATTAAAATCCGATAAACTATTTTTGGACACATGCCGCAGTGTTGCAGATGATGCAGGGGTCACACATAACGATATGCTGGTCGATTCAATGGCATTTAGTCTTATCACATCACCACAAAAATATGATGTTGTGGTAACAACCAATCTTTTCGGGGACATATTGAGCGATATGTCAGCTGCACTTGTAGGAAGCCTGGGGCTTGCTCCTAGTGCTAACATCGGTGAAAGATACGCATTTTTCGAACCCGTGCACGGGAGTGCACCCGACATTGCAGGAAAAGGGATCGCAAACCCGATTGCTGCAATCCTGTGTGTAAAGATGATGATGGAATGGCTTGGTGACACAAAAAGTGCTTCGCTTGTGGGAGATGCTGTTAACTATGTGCTTGGACAAGGGATCATGACACCCGAACTTGGCGGAACATCATCCACCAAAGATGTAGGGCATGCCGTTGCTGAATATATAACCCAACTTTGACAGTTGAAAAATTATAGCCAAAAATTTTTACGTAACTCCTTC
Organism: Methanosarcinaceae archaeon; assembly: GCA_030655675.1. Classification (GTDB taxonomy): domain Archaea; phylum Halobacteriota; class Methanosarcinia; order Methanosarcinales; family Methanosarcinaceae; genus Methanovorans. Next base: position 33,742 of record JAUSPM010000216.1, read on the forward strand.
TTTTCCCCTCAAAATCAATGTATTCATTGGGTTAAAACTAGCTACACATAATACAATACTTCCTCATCAATCATCAAACTAAGCCTTCCCCCGTGACTCCCCGCAAACAACACCTGTTGCTATCAAATGCGCAACCCGTATGGGTTCCGGGACATTACTCCTTGTAGATGTCAGTTGTACGATCCTGCGCGCATCCTCCCTGTCAATTCCGGCGCACTGTATGTATATCGGGTTTGAGGTATTCTTTGTGACAACTCTTGTGATCCTGCCTGCGCGCAGAATTATCTCAAGCCTCTTATCTGGCTGAGTGAGATTTTTAAGTGCAGCCTCAATCTTTTCAAGATCAGGACATGCGCGCATGATGACGATAACAGGCAGATCAGTTTCTTCATAGATGCGCACAATATCGACCGGGTTAAAACCTCCATACGTCACTCCATCGAGCATGATGACACGGATCTGTGAATAGTGTTTTGTCGAAATGACCATATCAATGATAGTATCCGTGGCATCCATTCCATCGCGTGTGATCTCAGAGCGCAGCACGCCATCAAGCCACTTCCCGCCGCGAAAGACTACACCGATTATTGTAATACTATCGCTGATAAGGGCAGAATCATCGATTCCGAGTATTCTTATCTCTGGTTTGATATGGAATCCGGAGTTCACACTAACTTATTAGTGACATATTCTAAAAGTAATTAACCCGGGCACTGTATGCCAAAAGCAAGATCAGACAAACATTGCTTCCGGGTGCATTCCTGCTGGTGGGTGTACGGATTTTAAAACCTTTTCGACAGCATCAAGGAAATCATTCATTTCCACTGACTGCTTATCAGCACGCACAGCAAGCATACCTGCTTCTGTTGCAATGGCTTTAAGGTCTGCTCCGCTTGAACCTTCAGTTAGTTTTGCCAGCCGCCTGAAATCAATATCATCCGAAATTGTCATGTTCTTTACATGTATCTTAATGATATGTTCTCTGGCTTCAATATTCGGCATCGGGACTTTTACAACACGGTCAAACCTGCCAGGGCGCAGTATGGCCGGATCAAGTGCATCAGGTCGGTTTGTTGCTGCAATTATTCGTACATCACCACGACTGTCGAACCCATCCATCTCGGCTAATAGTTGCATGAGGGTGCGCTGTACTTCGCGGTCTGCTCCGCTTGATTCATTTAATCGTATGCTCGCAATTGCATCCAGTTCATCAATAAATATTATACTTGGTGCCTTTTTCCTTGCCATCTCGAAAATATCGCGCACAAGTTTTGCACCATCTCCTATGTATTTTTGGACAAGTTCCGAACCCACGACCCTTATAAAAGTAGCATCCGTCCTGTTGGCAACAGCTTTTGCAAGCATTGTTTTACCAGTGCCTGGCGGACCATGTAGGAGTATTCCTTTTGGTGGCGTGATGCCTATACGCTTAAAAGTCTCCGGTTTCGTGAGGGGGAGTTCAACAGATTCTACAAGTTCCTGTATCTGCTCATCAAGTCCGCCGATCTGATCATAATCTACTTCCGGTGATTCCACGATCTCCATGGCACTAACCATCAGCTCTTCAGTAGGCGGAATTACCTCCACGACTGCCAGAGTATGCTGGTTCAAAGCCACCTTTGCACCCACTACAAGAGCACTATCGTCGATGTACTGGGACACATTTACCATGAACTGTGGACCTGTAGTGCTTCTTATCAGCACCTTGTCATGATCCACCACATCAAGAATTGTCCCGATGATTAGGGGTGCTGTTTTCAAGCGATCGATCTCAGACTGCATCTTACGGATCTCACGTTCGTACTTGAGTTTCTGATTCTCTACAAAACGCTTTTCAGATTTTATCTGATCACACTGCTCTCTTAAAAAATTGTTTCGTGCTTCCAGCTGTTTCATTCGATCCAGCATATATTTAGAGAATTCTTCATCGCTATCAACCTCAACTTGACTATAATCCGAACCTACGTTAGTCATGTCGTAGTTGTTTCTTTTTTTCTCACGATATGTAGTTTCGCTCATGGAGACTCCGAATATTATTTAAGCACAAACGGTATATATCATTTTCGACGTGATTTCTATATAAAATGATATTAGTTTAATTAAGTCTTACTATTAGTTTGATAAAGTCTAATTTCTTGTAGTATATATTTTATAAATATATAGTGCGAGTTAATTCGACCGAAGGGAGAATTTTCTCGTAGATTATAAATAATAAAATTATATAGTCAAGTAAATCCGAACAAATCGAGGATTTTCTCATAGTATATATTTTAAGAGTTGATGAGATATGGAATGTGAAATATGCGGTTCAGAGATACATGGTGAGTCTGTCAAAGTTACTATTGATGGTAGTGAACTGGATGTGTGCGGCAAATGCTCACAACTTGGCACTGTTACAAACAAGCGCACACCCGTATCAAGAAAGGTAGCGCCTGTTACACGCAGTATGCCTACAAGACGTCCCACAACAAGAAAGCTTGAGACAATGAGTGACGAACTTGTTGATGACTACGAAACAGTTATTCGGGATGCACGCCGAAGCCATGGCTGGACACAAGAGCAACTGGCTGAAAAGATCAAGGAAAAAGCATCTCTTCTCAAGAAGATAGAACGCGGTGAGATCACACCGGAAGATTCAATTCTCAAAAAACTTGAGCATACACTTAATATCAAACTAACGGAACGTACTGGTGAATCTGACTGGAGCGGCGGAAGTTTGAACAAGGGAACAACTCTTGGGGATATTGTGAAGATCAAACGAAAGTGAACCATTTTATAAATTATAGAATTAATTAGTGGTAATTATTGATCGGGATTTTTATGGGAATATGTTTTATATTTACTATGAGCGCTGGGACTGGGATAAGAACGGTCATCTTTCCGAAAAGCAATTGCATGAATATGATGCGTTTTGATTCTTGAAACAATCGTTAGATTTTATTAATATGTTGAACAAGGTATGATCATGACTTTAACAAACAAAAGGGTAGGTTTTATTGGTGCCGGAAAGATGGGCGAGGCACTGATCCGTGGTGTTATCAATGCAAGGGCAGTAGATGGCAGCAACATATATGCAAGCGATGTCTATGAGGCCGGACTTAAGAGATTGCATGATGAACTGGGTATCAACGTATCCCTTGACAATAAAGTCACGATTTCAAATTCAGACATACTGATCCTGGCTGTTAAGCCTCAGATATTGGCGGCATTACTTGCAAGTATTAAAAAATCCGTCACAGCGGATAAACTGGTGATATCAATTGCTGCCGGTGTGCCACTTTCAGATATTGAGGGGGGATTAAATCCGGGCACGAGGGTTATCAGGGTCATGCCAAACATTGCTGCAACAGTTTCAGAGGCTGCATCTGCAATGAGCCCGGGTGCGAGCGCTTCTATCGATGATACTGAAATCGCACTTGCGATATTCAGGGCAGTGGGAAGTGCGATTGTTGTTCCTGAGCACTTGATGGATGCTGTTACCGGACTTTCCGGCAGTGGACCTGCGTTCATTTTTCCGGTTATTGAGGCTATGGCAGATGGTGCCGTCTATGAAGGGCTTGATCGCCACAGCGCACTTACACTTGCTGCCCAGACAGTTCTTGGTGCTGCGAAGATGGTTCTTGAGACCAAAATGCATCCAGGGGAACTAAAAGATATGGTGACCTCACCTGGTGGTACTACTATACGTGCTATACGTGAACTAGAGGAACATGGCATCCGCGCGGCATTTATGAATGCTGTTATCGCTTCGTCAGAACGTTCGAAAGAACTCGGGAAATGATTTACTTTTTATAGAGCAATAACTAAGCGGTTAGCAAGTTCTACACATATAAAATATGTGCTGTCAAAAAGGAACGAGTAAATCCTCGCTATGCTTGGATTAACTCGGACTATATAATTCTATAAATGATATACTAATAGAAAATCAAAAAAATAGGGTGTGAGTGTTAACTCACTTTACGAGCGCTTTTATCGAACGTGTTATATAACGTCTTTTAGAGCCGCCTGATCTGTATCTCTGCATAGGTCCTGAATGTGCCTTTACTGCTGCTTTTTTCTCGACCTTGATCGTTCTGCCTTTTCGTCCCTTTATCTTTACCCATTCAATGCTACCGGTTTTGCCCATTATAAATCCTCTTTAAATAATTTGAATAATTTTATTGTAAATGATATGACTATATGTCTGTTGATTTTACCATAAGATGTGATGCTTATTATTAAACCTTGCGGGGATTCAAAATCAGAATCCCCGGAATCTACCCATATTTATATGAATTAACACAAATTATTAGTCAAACAAGATCGTAGTTCAGTCGTTGATACATACAAATACACCGGAGTTGAACAACATCAAAAGATCATTGATAGAAATGCGATTGGTTGAAACCAAAAATGAACTTGAAGGCATGATTGCCTATCCAGATGATAAATTGATCGATATCATCAAAGATGTCGGATTCGAATGCGACCTTTGCGGACGCTGCTGTACGAATGAATTCAATGACCATGTATTCCTGCTGGACAAGGACACTGCTCTGCTGAAAAAAATCAATCCATCAGCCCTCACACCCGCACCCTATTACGAGTTTTGCGACCAGAATGGCAGGTTTTATGTGTCAGGCTATGCGTTAAAAATCAAGCCGGATGGCTCATGTATATTTTTGACAAATGGTCGCTGCGAGATATATGACTCCCGTCTGAGCATTTGCAGATTATATCCATATATGTTACACTACGAAGCTGATGAGGATGGTAACCTTGAGTGGCGCCAAATAAGCGGTTTGAACGAGCACGGAAACTATCATACAGACATCGACGACGATGATTGCAAGAAGATTGCAGCGGACATCAAGGAATATGAGGCAGGATATCTCAACCAGCAGATTTCGTTTTTAAATGCCATTGATAAACTTTTCAAGAAAGAGGGGCTGAGACATGTACAAGGAGTATATGATCGCGAAATGAGGCGATTCAAAAAAGGCGGGAAGATCGAGGTGTTTGTATTTTTTGATGGAGATTTTGAGAGTGTAAAGTTGGCGTAGAAAATGTTGATTTTTTAATCCATGAGCAGATGTGCAAATTAAGGAACACAACATTTATTAGAGATTTTTGACGCCGATTCAATACGCCGCAGGCGGCATATCCCGCCATTACCAATAAATATATCGTATTTTCACATTTAATCTAGAAAATGCTTATTTCATTCGCATTAACTTGGACTAGATTAGTTTATACCTATATACTGGAACAAAGTGAATTGGCTTATATTATTAAGCGCCATTTTAGTTGAAGATTAATTTTTCAAATTATACATTAAGATCAATCCGAATGATACGAATATTTCCCGAGGGTTAGTGGAGCAGGAACGCGCCGCCTGCGGCGGTTGTATCGGTTTTAGATTCAGAAAAAACATATTTACCCCTATATTTCACTACAAATTAAAAAATACTAAAAATGTTTGCTATTCAAATAAATAAGTACATCTTTAGTATCATTACTCCCAAACCCCTGTCAATTTCCCCTCAAGCGCCATCTTACCAAGAGTTCGTTTAACATCCTTGCCAACTTTTGAAGGCACCACATCCGCATACGGAGTATCCGGTAAGGGTGTCAGATAGTGCGCGCGCACACTGCCTCCTTTTTTGCTGATAAATTGGATGAGTTTTAAACTGTCCTGCTGGTCTTCTTCAGTTTCATCAGGGTAGCCGAAGATGAAATCAACATTTGGCGTTATCCCGTGGCTTGTGCACCGTTCAACTGCCATTATAACATCATCAACAGTATGACCTCTCCACATTTCCTTTAGCATTCGATCGCTACCGGACTGCGCACCGAGGCTGAGTGTTTCGTTGGCGCAGTACTGCACTACCATATCAAGCACCTCATCAGTAACAAATTCAGGTCGCACTTCAGACGGGAACGTGCCAAAATAGATGTTCTTGCCTTCTATTTCGTGAAGTGTGGAGAGCAGTTTTTCAACCTTGTCAAAACGAGGATGTATTCCATCGCCACCATACGCAAAAGCATTCGAGGACGTAAACCGAAGGTCATTGTAATGTTTTGTACACTTTACGATCGAATCGATATTCCTGTGGCGCATCTTCTTTCCAAAAAGACGTGGGGTCTGACAGTATTTGCAATTCCATGGACATCCCCTGCTGATTTCCATTGGTGAGAGTAGTGTATTGTAATCAAAACATGGGTAGTTGTTCAGGTCAACGTAGTCACGTTTGCCGGTTTGCACCATCTTTCCGTATGGGTCTTTGAATGCGATTCCTTTTACCAGACCCAAATCTCCGCCCGATTCGAGAGTTCTTAACAGATGGGGGAGTGTTTCTTCGCCTTCACCTATCACCACGTAATCGAAATACCTGATGGTTTCTTCTGGCGCGCCGGACGGATGTGGTCCCCCTGCTATGTATATCGAATCTGTGGTTGAGTTGCTGACTTCCTGAAAAACAGATTCTGCCTGTTTTGTGACGAAACTGTACAGCATGATCCCGTCTTTTGGTTCTTTAACAATGGATGCTTCGGGAACCAGAGGTGCAAGTGCAGCAAGGCTGTACGAGTTTTTCTTGCTCCATCGAAAATAGGTATCCATACAATCTCCTGTCATGAATATCTGTTTCACTCATCCGTTACTTTACTGTATGATCGTGAAAGGAACAAGTGTGAAACAAAGGAATCCTAGAACGAATGTAAGTATTCCTATCGCCATCCGACTGTTGTCAAGTTCGATCTCGTCATCGAGTGGTGTGGGGTGTCCTGCTGCTGCAAAGAATGAAAGGAACAGTGCCCAGAATACCCAGATGAAGCCGTTCTGTTTCATGAC
>JAUSPM010000223.1 GCA_030655675.1 Methanosarcinaceae archaeon
TGTAGCGTTGCGGATTAATGAGTTGGAAATAAAAACGACACTACCACACGCGCGTAGCGCGGCGCCGTTCTTCACCACTGCCCTGAATACACATCGAAGTTTCAATCACTGTCAACATATCTGTTTTTGTATGGATTGCTATACATAAAAACTGCGTATTTTGTGAATGCGAACGGATGGTAGGCATGGAACGTGCCGCCTGGCGGCGGTCGCACTGTTTTTGGTTTCAGATAAAATATTCACATTTACGCAGCCATCTGACTAAATCTATATAAATACGATTTTTTTAAACTGTTAAATGGTTTTTTCTGACAAAATAGAAAACATTTTCATTAAAAATTAATGGAATCTGTCAAATTTGGGTTAAACTCCCAATATCCACAAAACCCATAAGGTAGAGTAAAACAATCAGTATTGGTTGGTGTATCAGGTATATCAGTAATGATCTTCTCCCAAGCATACAGAACAACCGTATCGGTAAAAACCCGGTGCAATCCTTGATATCTATTTTTCGCGTGTAATTCGGGTACAATGAATTGCCGGCAAATATGCCGATCAGGATTATGCCAAACCATGGGAGGATCGGGAAATAGTCGAGAGTTGAGAATCCGTATGGCTTAAACCCGAGCCCTATCAACCAGGAGAAATCAAAAGCAAGGTCGCCTAAATACAGGCCTGTTAATATGACGCCCGCACCTATCAGGAGGTTGTATTTGTGCAGTCTCAAAAATGGATATACCAGTATGACTGAAAGTCCGATGAAATGAAGTATTCCGAACACAATAACACCATCTTTCAAAAACAGCCATGTTATGAGGGTGATTATAAGACCCCATGAAAATATCCGGGCACCTCTTTTTATGTATTTTTGGTACATCTCCTTTTTCGGGATATTCATTTCTGTTGCTTTTGAATGACTAAGGGTCAGGGAGATTCCGACTACAAAAATGAACATTATGGCAGATGCACGCCCTACATAAGCCCATATTCCTGAATGGAGGTTAAAGTTGTAGCCACCAAAATAATTGAAGTCATATAGTGCATGAAAAATGATCATCAGGAGTATCGCAATTCCGCGCAGGAAGTCAATTTCCCAGAAACGTTTGTTTGCAAACTTATCCATCACATTTACCTCACTGTATGTTGCTTTTAGCTACATAATATATATTTGGTACGAACTTGACAAAATGATAATAAGTGCTTCTCTTTAACATCTTGTGGGTGACATTACTATTTTAGGATATATTACCAAATATGGAATAGCATTACCTGAATAAATGGACAGGATGAACAGGATATAAATGGCCTCCTCCATCATGTAAATCTCGTCTACCGTCTAATATTTACCCACTCAATATTGAGGGGGTCCTAAAAGTTATCTCAACAGAGAAAATTATGACGCCACAAAAGAATACCTTTATCTAATAAAAACTCAAGTTAATTCTCACGTATGATCGTCTTACACGGCACATGGAAACCCGCAGTTTCAATAGTAGATCAAGGACATTTCTTCCTGTGGGGGGAAGATTCATCTAAACCCCTCAAACGCAGAGGACGCCCTCCAAAGATCGCACCTGGCGAAGCGCGCACTCATATTTTTCAAGCTACAGACAAAGATCTTCTGAATATAATCGAATCACTTGACCTGGAATATGGCACAGGTATTGATGAAAAAGCACATTCTGCGGATGCGACATTTCTACTGCCTTCATTTTTGAAATACCCACAACCATCACCTGACATGCTTGTCGAAGATGAGGGTGATAACAATGAAGAACCTGCTGAGATGGCTTATTGGAAAATAAACGGTTTGTCCATCCCATCGCAACATGCCGTGTTATTGTTCAGTTCATTCACCGGAGCATGGATGGAAAACGATGGTTATACTATTGGAACAGACCTGCGGTTTTGGAGTAAAGCCTCTAAATTTGCAATGGAACTTCTCTCAAAACAACATTTCATACCCGGTCTAATTGCATCCGATACAAAAAAAGGAGAATCCTATGCCAGATGGCAGTATGTGCTGAGTGAAGATGAGGAGCGGACACACATGTCAATGCTTTCACGTTCGATGCCGCCTGTTTGCACATCATTTGCAGATAACATCCCTGCATCCGATGGAGCGTTATTATCCGATTACCTAAATGCAGCAATTGATAATTGTGTTCGAAACTGGATTCCCATCTCAGAGATCAAAACGAAATCGAAAAAAGCAGGTCTTTCTGAAGCATGGTTAAAATCCCTGACAACAGGGGAGCCCATAAAAGCTCCAACTTCAAAATTAAAGAACCTGTCAGAAGGAATGCTTTCATGGAGATCTCCGATCGACGAGATTGAAAAATCAGACTTTAGAACGTGTTTCCGTCTTGAACCGCCACGCGACAACGATATGCAGGTGGACGGGGATGAGATTGAAGATGAATACATCTCTGAAAATGTATATGAGCTCGCGGACGAAAATATTGACATCGAGTCAGATGAGTGGACATTGCACTATTTCCTTCAGGCATCGGATGACCCAAGTCTTCTTGCGCCTGCCGAATATATCTGGAACGAATCAGGCAGCACCCTTCAATACCTGAACCGCAAATTCGATCATCCACAGGAAAAACTTCTCGCCGACCTTGGCAAAGCCTCGAAACTGTTCTCCCCCATCGAAGACAGTCTTAACAATGCAAGACCTGAATCAGTATGCCTGACCACACAGCAGGCATATACATTCTTAAAAGAAGCTGCACCCTTACTCACAGAGAGTGGATTTGGTATTCTTGCCCCTTCATGGTGGAATAAAGGAATGGCAAAATCACAACTTGGCATGAAATTGAACCTCAAACCAAAAGGTGACCCCAAGGCCGGCACAGGTATATTCAATTTAAATTCGATCATAAACTATGACTGGCAGATCGCTCTTGGCGGAGAATCAATAAGCGAAGAGGAATTTGAATATCTTGCAAACCTCAAGATGCCTCTTGTACGCATTCGCGGACAATGGATGGAAATGGGAAACGAAGAGATCAAAGCAGCTCTCAAATTATTCAAATCACGCAGATCCGGAGAGATGAGGTTATCAGAAGCCGTAAGGTTAGGCATAGCCGAAGTTAATCCTGAATCTGGTCTTCCGATCAGTTACTCTGCATCAGGATGGATTTCACAGGTTTTTGACAGGTTGTCAGGCAATGCAGGGATAACAGAACTGCCGCAGCCTGACGATTTTGTGGGAGAACTAAGACCTTACCAGGTGAAAGGATTTTCATGGCTAGCATTTATGCGGCAGTATGGGCTAGGGGCTTGCCTTGCAGATGATATGGGACTGGGAAAGACCATACAAATGCTTGCACTCTTATTACAGGATAAAAAAGATGGTGTAGACAAACCAAGCCTGATGGTATGTCCAACTTCCGTGGTTGGAAACTGGTACAGGGAAGCGATGCGGTTTGCGCCGTCCCTGCGGGTTTTGGTGCATCATGGCATCAATCGCAGGAAAGAGAAGGAGTTCCTTAAACAGGTATCTGAATACGATCTCGTGATCAGCACCTATGGACTCGTCCACAGGGATATCGATACACTTACACAGGTCGAATGGAACGCTGTTGCACTTGATGAAGCGCAAAATATCAAGAACCGGCTCACAAAACAATCCCTAGCAGTGCGGAAACTAAATGCCGGTTATCGTGTCGCCCTGACCGGAACGCCTGTTGAGAACCGCTTGTCTGAACTATGGTCAATCATGGAATTCCTAAATTCCGGTTACCTTGGCTCTCCGGATGGTTTCCATCGCAACTTTGCATTGCCGATTGAACGATATAATGACAAAGAGGCAGGGATAAGGCTTCGTAATACTGTTCAGCCGTTCATTCTCCGCCGCCTTAAGACTGACCCTACGATCATAAAAGACCTGCCTGATAAAATTGAAACTAAGGTGCACTGCAACTTTACAAAAGAGCAGACAACACTTTATGAGGCGGTTGTCAAGGACATGCTACACAAGATTGAGAATTCAGAAGGAATTGACCGCAAAGGCATGGTGTTTTCGGCATTGGTGAGATTAAAGCAGTTATGTAATCATCCGGCACATTATCTTGGCGATGGTTCAGCACTTCGTGGGCGCTCAGGCAAGTTGAACCGCATCACAGAGATGATGGAAGAGGTGCTTGCCGAGGGAGATGCCGCACTGGTATTTACCCAGTTTGCTGAAATGGGGAAGATGTTAAAAAAGCATTTACAAGAGGAATTTAATCAGGAGGTGCTCTTTTTGCACGGCGGGATACCCCAAAAGAAGAGGGATGAGATGGTCAGCCGTTTTTCGGAACAAAACGGCCCCCAGATATTTATCCTCTCGCTTAAAGCAGGAGGGGTGGGCTTGAACCTTACCCGCGCAAATCATGTGTTCCATTTTGACCGCTGGTGGAATCCGGCAGTTGAGAATCAGGCTACTGACAGGGCATTCCGTATAGGGCAAACAAAGAATGTGCAGGTTCACAAGTTCATCTGCGACGGAACTCTTGAGGAACGGATCGATGAGATGATCGAGAGCAAAAAGGCACTTGCAGAGAACGTGATCGGTACGGGTGAAGGATGGCTTACAGAGATGAGCACTGAACAGCTGCGGGATATGTTTACATTGAGGCGCGAGGCGGTGTTTTATGAGTAACTATTATTACTGGGGCGGTTACACTCCGTCAACTCCTATTGAAGTGGAGGGTGGCATCAAAGCCAAAAGCAAGAAGGGAAGCATTGGGGACACATGGTGGTCCAAACGCTGGGTGAGCATCCTTGAGTCGTTTGGCTGGAGCAGTCGTCTTGATCGCGGAAAGAAATATGCAAGGAAGGGGCAGGTGCTTGAGTTTAATCTCATGCCCGGTAAGGTCGAAGCAAAGGCGCAGGGCTCGGTCCCAAAACCATATTCAGTGACAATAGAGATACAACCTTTCACGGACGAAAACTGGGATAATGTGATCAAAGCAATGTCTCAAAAAGCGATTTTCGCTGCAAAACTGCTTGCAGGCGAGATGCCGCAGGATATTGAGGATGCTTTCAATGTAGCCGGCGTCTCCCTGTTCCCGAATTCATCAAAAGACATCAAGACCAGATGTTCCTGTCCTGATAGTGCAAATCCTTGTAAACACATTGCAGCGGTATATTATATTATTGCTGAAGAGTTTGATCGAGATCCCTTTATACTTTTTAATCTCAGGGGGCGGACGCAGGTAGAAATCACGGAGGCACTTCGCAAGAGTCGCATAGTGGTGACTGAAAGTCCGCCCGGGTCAGAAAAACTGTCAGATTTTGCTGTGGATACAAAGGGAGTGGAGGGGCTAGAAGATGAAAACGGTAATAACGGTAAAAACGTTACTAAACTATCCGTTGGCGATTTCTGGAGTGGAGCGGAACTTGAGTCTTTTTCAGTTGACATTTCCCCTCCTGATGTGCCCGCAGCTATTATTAAGCGACTTGGCACGCCGAAGTTCTGGGACAGCAAGGATGATTTTGATGCGGTGATGGGCAAATTCTACACTGAGGTCAGCAGGCATGCTATTGAATCTGCGTATGGTGAATCAATGGGATCAATTGAAGATGATGATATGATCAATTGGAATGCGGACGCAGTAATAGAAGAAGAAACAAATGATGTTGAGGTGTATTTGTTAAAAGTGACACTGGCTCATTCAAAGCCGCCTATCTGGAGAAGAATTTTGGTTATGGGTGACATTACACTGTCAAAGTTTCACCTGATTCTACAGAATGCTATGGGATGGAGTGACTCTCATCCCCATATGTTCCTTGTAGATGGTGAATATTATGGTGAATCTGACTCTGATAATACGTTTAATTCGAGAGATGAAAGAATCGTTAAATTGAGCCAGTTGATATTGGAGGAGGGAAACAAATTCTCCTATATGTATGATTTTGGCGATTCATGGGAACATGATATATTGGTTGAAAAAATCCTGACACCTTACCCTGATGTGCATTATCCTGTGTGTGTTAAAGGCAAACGTGCCTGTCCGCCTGAGGACTGCGGCGGGATTGGTGGCTATCATTATCTTTTGGATGTTCTTGAAGACCCGGATGATCTAAGGTATGAGGATATGATCGAATGGATTGGTTGGGATTTTGACCCCAATGATTTTGATCTTGATGATATCAACGTGCGGTTGAGTTTGATTACGTGAAGAATTGTAGGTGTGTGTGAAATCGGTGCAATGCGTTAAGATTATAACTACCAATGAGAAAAAACACCGTTCATGAACCATAAGAACAGGACTGCACCCCGATATGATATGCTATTCGAAGGCGGCACGTTTAATGCCACTCTACTGATAGGTCCTGACCCCTGGGATGCTTATTTTGACTCCAGTGTTTTTCTGGGAGCGTGGCTCAAATTAAGGAACATCGGTTTCAGGATGACAGATAGCCTTCGCGGATATAAAGAGTTCAGGATGACATTCAACCATGATAACAAAGACGTTGAAGCACGTATCCGACTGGTTCATGGCAGCAATTATGAGCTGGATTTACAGGAACTCTGGCAGGAATCGCTGATTCATGAGGACTTCATTTACCTGAAATCTCATGCAGGATATGGCAAGCACATCAGCCTGAGTGATGATGTGGGCATCTTTACCGAAGCAATGAAAGAGGGATTTGAGCACCCCGATAAAAGACCGCATCAATTGTATTATCTTGACTGCTGCAAAAGTGAAATGTATTACAAGGATGCTTTTCGGGATTTTGTGGGACACGAAGGAGTAGACCTTATCCTGCACAAGTGGTTTTGCGATTACAAAATTATCGGGCCTATGGTCGTGCTCATAAGGGAACTGATGGCAGGGTCGGATTTTGAGACTATTGTTGCCGAGATGAATGAGGAATATGGTGTGCCTCATTTTGATGTGGAGGATGACCCGGCCGATATGAGGCTTGATAGGAAGATGGTTACGTATTCGGTGGGTTAGATGTTTGGGGGTGGACGAAGATATTCTCGTAGTATAGAATTTTAAAATTGTGGTATTTGTATAACTGTAGTATGATATTTGCGTAAGTTTTATCGTTCGACCTGAAACAAAAAAACCAATACAACCGCCGCAGGCGGCACATTCCTCCGTCACCACCACCACAATCCAAACATGTAATTCTCAGATATGCAAATACGACACCGCATGAAACAATATTATAT
>JAUSPM010000230.1 GCA_030655675.1 Methanosarcinaceae archaeon
AGAGGGTAACAGGTTTAGCTACGGGAACGTGATCCCAAACAAAATACTCGTTATCCCTCTCGACCTACTTAGATAGTAGGTGACAAGATACATTTTTTTGTTGCTCTTGCAATAAGGGGTATATACGAACAAATACAAAAAAACAATTTAATCAAAAACCTGCGCCGCATTTACACGCCACTTCAAAACAACTCCATCATCCATTCTATCACACGAGAGAAACTCCAGCCCCATTATTTCGCCCTGTTCAAAACCCATACCATCAACGAGTGTGGGTGATGTTGTGCCCCCAATTATTAAATTCCCCACAAAACTGTATATCTCATCCACAAGCCCACAGGATAGCATGCCAAAGTTCAAACCGGCACCACCTTCCACCATCAAGCGATCAATCCCCATAGCCTTTAATTGCAAAACAAGTTCAGGCAGATCAACCCTGTCCTCCCCTGCAACTATCACCACAGCCATCTCTTCCAGAACCTTGACCCTCTCACGTGGAGCTGATTTTGAAACTGCAATGACCCGTATTCCCTCACCTTTCTTGAAAATATCAGCATCTATTGGTGTTCTCGCATGACTATCAACAACCACCCGAATTGGATTTTCCTCACACCCATTCGCCTTGCGTGCCGCCCTGCGCTCCTCAGACTTAACGGTAAGACTCGGATCATCTGCAAGAACAGTCCCGATACCCACCATAACAGCATCCGAACTTGCACGAAGTTCATCCATTCGATCAAAATCCACGTCTCCCGATATCCTGGTCTGTTTGCGCCCCTTTGTAGAGATCTTACCGTCTGCAGACATTGCTGAATTTATGAATGTGAAAGGTCTTCCCATACTATTCACCGATTTCAAAATGAAAATAATCCCCTGAGATGGGGGTTACTTGTAATACATAATTGTTAAAATTATAAATTATATACTAAAAAAAACAACGTGTTGGCAAACACAACTTCTCAGCCGCCTTTGTCAACCAATTTCAATGATCAAACTATTTAATAATTAACGAGTGCTTTCAACAGATCGCGGTCCCGAAGGATCCCAAGCAATTTATGGTTTGCATTCACAACCGGCATCTGATCGATCTTATTGCGCTTCATCTTGCGTGCACAGTCACTAACACCTGAAATTGATGCAGCAGTGATCAGATCTTTTACCATTACATCCTTTGCAAGAACGTTTGGAACTTTGATCCTTGAAACACTGTAGTAGATGCTCATTGTATCTCTCATGGATTCCCATGTCCAGGCATCATCATCTGAACCCGCAGACATATCAGACATTTCCACCGTATCCTCAATGATACTTGCACTTATGATATCACGGTCTGATATAATTCCCACAAGTTCCAGCTTGGAATCCAAAACCGGAGCAGCCTTTACGTGTGCAAGTTCCATAGCCCTTGCCACAACAGGAAGTGGCGTTTCATCCCAAACAGGCACAACACCATTGTTCAGGTATTGTCCTATCGGATCTATTATGTCAAGATCCGCCATCGACCCTATTACATCCGCAATAGTCACAAGCCCCACAAGTTTACCGTTCTCTACCACAGGCAACCTTCGTATCCTATTATCAAGGAATAACCTTGCTGCAACAGTAATGTTTTCATCTGGTGCAATCGTTTGTGGGTCCCTTGCCATAAGAAGTGCAAGTTGTTCTTCTTCAGGTTTTCGAAGCAAATTTGTACGGGTTACGATTCCAACAACTTTGTTGTCTTTCAATACCGGAACCCCGGAAATGCGTTTGTCTTTTAAAATTTTGAGAACTTCATCTCTTGAACCGGGGAGAGTTGCACATGCGACATCCCTGACCATGATATCTTCAATGATTGTGTTTTTCGGCATGTTTTTTACCTCGCAAACTGAAAAATTGTATATGGTTATTCCTTAGGGTTTCCACGTACCACAAGCACAGGTATTTTAGAATTGCGTGTTACTTTCTCTGCAACACTACCAAGCAAGAATCGATCGAGTCCACCCTTACCAAGTGTCCCCAATACTATAACATCAATATCATTATTCTGCGCAAACTCAATGATCTCATGACTTGGATGACCTTCAAGCAGTGATCCCTCGATATCAATGCCTACTGCTTTTGCATCATCCACTGTCTGTTCAATTACCACATTGCCCTCTTTTTGCAGGAGTTCATACATCATTTCCCATCCCGCATCCATTGGAATTGAAGCGAATGCTGCAGTATCAACCACATACACAATATTAACTTTTGCACCACTCAATCTTGCAAGTTCAATACCGTATGAAACTGCTTTTTTGTTTGGTTCTG
This sequence comes from Methanosarcinaceae archaeon, assembly GCA_030655675.1. GTDB lineage: Archaea > Halobacteriota > Methanosarcinia > Methanosarcinales > Methanosarcinaceae > Methanovorans. The sequence goes on from JAUSPM010000230.1 coordinate 2,293, forward strand.
AACCATCGGTTGCAATCAAAATTTTCTTGTATAATTCACTGCTCATATTTCCCTCTCCTTTATCCGCATTTAAATTTTAACTTTAATTTAAACTTAAACTTTAATTTAAACTTAAACTTAAACTTGAAATTTCGATTTGAAACTTATGCATGTATTAAAGATAAAATATCATCCGGTCTTGCCCGCCGCACAATCCCACTTAACGGATCCTGTATGTTTGAAAGATTATTTGAATTTCCATTGAGAATCATGAGATGCGCCTTGTTTCCTTTTTCAATTGAACCAAAACCATCAAGTCCCAATATTTGACCCCCACTAAGCGTACACATCATAAATACTTGTCTATCTTCAAGCCCAAATACCTTTGATAATACTTCCATTTCAGCGAACATGTTTGCAGAATTGAGCATAACATTGTCAGTTCCAACCCCGACTTTGATACCTGCTTCAAGCATCTCACATATTGGCGCCATTCCAACTCCAGTAGTAAAATTCGAACGCGGGCAGACAACTACAGGCACATCATTATCGACAGTTTTTAAAATATCGCTCTTATTAGCATGAGTCATGTGGATCAACATATCCGGTTTCAGCGACAGTGCTTCTTCAACATCTGTCCGATCTTTTTCTCCTGCATGAATTGCAAATAAACGTTTCTGCCCCTTCGTGTATTCGAGTATTGCCCGAACCAGTCCAGAATCCATATCATTGACCCCACTAATACCGATCCCTTCAGCATTCCTCAATACCCTGTCAACCTCACTGAGCATATCTTCTTTCTGAGCATCAAACTTGTCAGGTCTCCCAAATATCAATGATTCGATACCGATATCACCAATCGCTTCTTTCAATGCCAAAGCACCGACCACCCCACCTTCCCTGAAATCAGCAAATGCACAGGTACCGGTTGTGACCATATCCAGGATCGTAGCCCTCATACTTTCAACAAGTGTATGATAGGACGTACTACTCAATATCCGGTGCTTAAGACCATCCGGCGGGCGGACAAGTGAATCCAGATCACGCAACACACGCACACCATCACTTATTCCAAGTGAAGGATCTTTGCACACAGAATCCCCTATGTGAGTATGGGAATTTACAAAACAAGGTGCGATAATGGTTCCTGTTTTTGAAGGTTCTTCACCAATCTCTGTAATTACCCCATCCTTTACACAGATATAACCTTCAACCGATTCGAATTCTGTGCCAAGGATAATTGTTCCGGATATTATTTGTTCACAGGGCGATGACATCATAAAATAATTGTTATAATAGTTGATATAGATGCTGATTATAAGCCAGGTGACTTTTTGCGCCGACATATTTATATCCAAACCCCATTTATAAGTGTCCAGCGTGTTGTAAGGTCCTTGCACGAGATGTGGCACGAGCCTTTCTGTGATTGTATAGACAACCTCAACACGGTACACTTGATAATGCGACAAAGCCTGTCACGAGGGAAACTGGTGTGGACAGCGGTGATTACCAATAGGATGATACATCGGAGTTAGTGCGTAGGGTTACAGCATTATCATTATGTGCCATCATTTTAATGCACTGTAATAACAATCATTCTTAATGAACCAAGACCTCATAGTGCATACTGCATTCTATTTACGCTATTGATTTATACAACCTGACACGAATTTACAGATATGCCCATAGAAGATGCTGTGAAAGAATCAAAGGACGGAGTCATCATAGACTTTGAGGTGAATCCCGGGTCAAGATCACTGTGCATCCCGAGTGGCTACAATGATTGGAGAAAACGCATCGAAGTGAAACTTACCCAAAATGCACAGAAGGGAAAAGCGAATGAACAATTAATCGATAACCTTTCAGACCTTTTTGGGGTTAGCAATTCTAATATCGACATAACAAGTGGTGCTAAAAGTGGTAAAAAATCAGTTATTGTGAAGGGAATTGAATACAATGATGTGATCTCAATACTCCGATCAAAATTGGATGATTTTTAAAAATTGAAGGTAGGGGTACTCTCTGGTCGATATTTCAGTATACCAAAAACGTCTTGAACTGTTCGAAGGTTTGGTCAATGAGATTGTCGAACATACACAATCCGGTGCAGTTATAGTAGTTGAGGGGAAGCGAGATATCATAGCACTTAAGAAACTCGGGATAACGGGACGTATCGAAACTTCCACCCATCAACCGCTACTTATTTTTGCCGAAAATCTGGCAAAGGACACAACACAGATCATCATACTTACGGATTGGGATCGCAAGGGCAATATTCTGGCAGACAAGATCGCAACATACCTTCAAAATGTTGGAATTACGCCAGACCTTGACATACGCAGGCGTATCAGTTCACTTGTTAAAAGAGAGGTAAAGGACGTTGAAAGTCTTTATACGTATATGGTTAAACTGAAAAAGATCACAGGGCAGGTGGTGTGATATGTTTTGCAAATATTTTTTTAAGATAGCCCAGACTAATTGAATTGTCAATGATGAAATACCAACACATCGTCAATACATTCTGACCACATGTCATTTCATATTAGAGAGACGTGGTTTTTCCAAAATATCAAATGTTCGATCAAAATCTGGATACAGTTCAGAATTATTCATTAACTCGTCATATGCATCATGTCTTGGACTGACGATCATAATGTGTGCAGGAGGATGAATTTTCTTTAATCTGCTTATTGCTGCACCCGCATGATTTTCCAATTCTACCAATGCTGCCGAATTACAACTGTCCTTTAGCGAAACTCCCATAACACTAGTCAGAAGATGATCTGCATAGATCGGTTCGATTCGCTTTGGTTGACATGAAAAACGCATTCGACCATACTGTTCCAAATCGTGCAATGCGATTTTTACCTTATCCGCATCGTCTGCACGAACTACTGCAAATGATTTCATTTTTTCTATCCCGCCAAATAGGCAGCCCCCGTTATATACATCTATATGATAATACCTTACATTATATGAATCTTTTTGCTTGGTGATTTTATTTCAAGGTTGTTACCTAAATATAGTGGTGTTTTTCATAGTATATAATAGAATTATAGTATTTGTTTATCTGATGAAATGTAGGTGCATATTTCAAATACCTAAAACCCCATGCAGCAACCCCGCCGCAGGCGGCATATTCCATACCTACCATCCGTTCGCATTCGCAAAATATGCAATTTTTATGTATGGCAATCCATACATAAAAACAGATGTGTTGACAGCAATTGAAACTTCAATGTGTATTCAGCCCAGTGGTGAAGAACGGTGCCGCGCTACG
>JAUSPM010000100.1 GCA_030655675.1 Methanosarcinaceae archaeon
TTTTTTAATGAATTGATTGCCAGTAGTGCAAGTGTGGGTTTTTCCTGCAAAAATAACTGTTCTATATATTCTTCAGCCATGGTGTCCTCAACTCTTTTTTATAAATTCAATGCGCTGTAATTTGTAATATGCGCTAAATAGACACTTTATTATATATTACTTTTTGTAGTAGTTGTGATGGGTAAAATTTAAATATAAAATAAAAAATGACCTATTGTCAGTGAATTAACCATTTATTTCGCTTAACATTATTCTTTCAATATCAGTAATTTCAGCGTTGGTCTTAAAAGATATCCCATCAAAATGTGTTCTTGATGCTTCATATCCATTCTCACGAAGCGCAATTATCAATGAATCTATTGTTGATGCAGAGATTCCCAGACGTTTGCAGATAACGTGTTGGTCATAGAACATAGGAATGTCAATTTCATCCCGACAAAGAGTGATGATCTTAATAGCCTTTTCTTTTGTTTTAAGAGGGCGATTTTCAAGTTCAAGAAGAACTTCATCACAGAACTTTGCTTCGTGTAATTGCCCAAGCCACAGCGGACCTGCAATTTCAGTTGTGGCGTTGCATATCGGGCATTCTTTCTCAATATGCACAGCCAGCCCGAACACTGATATCCGAAATCCACATTCTGGACAGTTAGAGATGAAACCCATCTTTTTAAGGGTTTCATCAGTTCGTTTTGCACCTTTTTGCACCTGAACGTATGTGCGGACATAGTGGCGTGTAGCGTGAGACAGCAATGGTATCATTGCCTTCTCATGCTTTGCAAGTTCACGCGCGATCGTTCCAAGAAGTATGCGCATCCCCATCTCGCTATGGTATTCATTATTGAGCGGCACAGCAGCATATTTGCGGATACCTGAATTCAAATGCGCACCGCAAAGGGGTGCAGTATCAGTCGCTGTAACTTCAAGTAAATGTACAGCCGAGCGTGCGGCAGCATCTAAAAATGGGGTTGGTGTCCCAAAAGGGTCAAGGTCTACGATATTGAATCTTTTTTCATGAAGCAGAACATTTGCATCTTTGTGAGATGCTGTAGTAGTTTCAGAGAGTTTGTTCAATTCGATATTCTTAACAATAAGATTGTATGAATCCTCATTCCAGTCATTCAAAACAGCCGAAATACCAATTTCATTTGCAACTCGGAGCCCTCTGATTCCTGATGCTGACAATGCATCAACATAAGTGATGTCGACTGGTACAATGTCACGTTGTGATTGTAATTTTAAGATCAGGCGATTCACAAAAGCAGAAGTTGTCGCGACATTTATGTCACGATTAAGTTCCATCTCAGGATTGTAAAAAACAGGTGCTGCAGATGGGGGAAATGAAACTCCCTCCGGTGGGATTGGTACCAAAACCTCTGTCGTGCCTTCTATTATGGTTTTGGTATTCATTTATATCAGATTTGTCAGTTTATGTTTGAATTATTTGACTATAATTGAGCCGCTCATCCTTGGCTGGCCGATCACACTGAAATTATATGTGCCTGAATTGTTAAAAGTGTAAACTAATGTTTGACGATAGCCCAATGTAGTATTTTCCCATAGTCCATCTTCACTCACAATTGTTAAATATCTTTTTGGATCCTGGAAATTATTCCAAACAATAGTGTCACCTCTGTTGATTTCAAATGGTTTTGGTATTTGGACTATGTAATACTCCATCCGTATCGTATACGTTTTTGGATCAACAGCAGGTGTATTATCTACAACCTCGTTTTCTTCGATTGGAGTTTCATCTACTTCTTCGGGAGTTTCATCTATTACAGGGATGTTTTCATCAATAATAGGCTCATCATTACCTACACACCCTGCAAAAAAAACAGATGTTAACATTAATATTAAAAGTATAATAATTGTTTTAATTTTCATACAGCCACCATAATAGTAAAAGTATTTAATATTTAATAACGTTATCGATGCCAGCCGTTTTATGATGTTGGCACATCAAAATATGCCCAGATGTATGTAATAACTCCACCCAGCGAGTGCAATCAATCCTATGAGAACAAGTATTACAAATGTATTTCTTGAACGCATAAACAATTCATTCGATCCTGATATCTTTACTAATACTACTTTTGCGGATGTGCTTACTATGCTTGCGAGCACTGCAGCTTGTGCTGCAGTTGTGAAAGATATGCTTCCATTGACTGCAAGTGATGCCATTGACACGGTGACCGCTGCACTGCTAACAAATCCGCCAAGTGCAATAGCATATATTCCGATCGGACCTGCAATATCATTTGCAATTGATGCAACGATAAGTATTATGGTAAAACCTGCACCAAACTTAAAAGCCGGACCAAGTGCAAATGGTGAATCAATCTTTAGTTGCTCATCTGTGGTACCAAATGCCTTTCGTTTGAGAAGAGTGATGAACAACGAAGCAATTATTATGATCAATTGTGGTGGCAGCATCAAAAGTGCAAATCTGCCGGTCGGGTCAACAATTAAAGCAATTATCAGGTTCCTGACCAGCATTGCAGTATTGGTCAATAATATCCCTACGTATGTCGCATCTGTTAGAGTTGATATGTTTTTTGACATGGAAGAAAGAGCGCCTGTTGTTGCTTCGCTATTGACGAAACCTCCAAGCAGACCTGAATAGGATATTCCCCCTCGTGTTCCAAACTTTTTCAGGGATATGTAACTGGAAAAACTGATTAGTGATACAAGTACGACAATAAGAATTACAGATCTTGGGTTTACAACTCCAAAAAACGTTTCATTCGGCATTATCGGATACAATATGAATGCTACTGCAAGAAAACGAACAGCATTTAGTATATCTTCATCAGATAGATGTTGTGCAAAAGTATGCAATGGCTTTTTTTCAACTAATATGAATGTCACTATGACCGCACCGACTATTGCAAATAGATGAAAATCCTTTGCCACTAATATTCCTAGCAGAAAGGTGCAAAAAAGAGCAATTGAATTTGTTATGCCTGCTTTTCCATAAACAATGTTTGTTGTATATGCGATTATAGTGGATAATGCTGCGAAGAAAATTGCAGTGATGAATAATATTTCAATACCGATCAATTCTGATACAAACGTGGCTATCATGCCAATTATACATGCGAGTACAAACGTCCTGACACCAGTAGATATTTTTTTGTTCACCCTGCGGTGCTCTCGCTCAATACCTATCAAAATGCCAATTAAAAGCGATAATCCCAATTTCTGGAGAAAATCAATTAATGCCGGATCAAAACCAAGATCGTATATCCAATTCGTAGTATATGTCCCCCAAATTCACTAATTTATCAATATTATACATCTATCAGTTCAGCATTTATCTGTACGTTTCCATTATTCTCATCCGTTATGGTTACGATTGCTCCATGACCTTCAGAGACCATACCCGGATTTACGACAATTGTTTTACCGACTTTAATTACGCCCCTTGCTTCGTGGATATGCCCGCAGACGATCAGGTCAACCCTACCAACAAATTTCTCAATGGCAGTGCTTCCAACATGTCCAATTGGTATTTCATCAACAGTGCCGTATGGCGGTGCATGAGTGAGCAATACGACAATATTGCTGTCCTGATCATTTTCCGCTTCCGTTATCATTTTTTCAAGATCACTTTCTATCTCATCTTCCTGCAATTCGAAAGGGGTGTCAAATGGTGTGGGATTCGAGCCACCAAGACCGATGAATGTGATATTACCAATACGTTGGGATTTATTGTGAAGATTGGTGGCTTTTGATTTATCCAGTACTTTAAGTATGGTTCGAAGATCGCAATTTCCTGGTATTGCCATTATTGGTTTTTCAAACATGTTTAGTAATTTGATTGCTTCTTCGTCAGGACCGAAATTTGTGATATCACCTGCAATCAGTATCAAATCAATGTCACTGGCTTGCTTCAGTTTTAATATCTGTCCGACTTTAGAATAATCTCCATGAGCGTCGGAAATGGCTAGTATTTTAATCGTTTCACGTCCTTTGAAATTGGTAATGGTGTGCTTTATTCGATGTAACTGATTCAGTTATGTTGATACAGTCATATATTATTTGTGTAGATGATTTATTATACTTTTTTTCATTTTGTTTTAGAAATTAATCTATTAGCAAGTATATTACGTCAAAGTATATTGACCAGTATTATCATCAATTTCCCTTGTTCATTCTAAAAAGGGAATTTTTTAACAATTAACTTTGTTTCATTTATATAAGAGTATATCAGAAATCCCTTTTACGCCCACATATGGTAAATTTGATATACTAACATATATGCAGCTCATGTACCAAGAACATTTAGCAATCTGGAAAAAAGTGTATTTGCCATACAGTGAATCTAATCTTGGGGGTCATGTGAAAACGCCGAAGGCGGCGCATTCCCTCACCACTGGTTCAAAAAAATACATAAAAGATAATTAATAAATTGTTTTTGTTTAGATGGTGTAGCGTTGTGGTACAGAATGTTTAATATGTTCATGATAAAAACGATTCACCTCACGCGCGTAGCGCGCATTGCCCTGCATACACATCGAATTTTCAATCGCCATCTGCACAT
>JAUSPM010000246.1 GCA_030655675.1 Methanosarcinaceae archaeon
AGTTTTTAATACAGAGTCTAATTCCATCGATTTTAAAGGTGTTTGACAGTTGTGTGTAATTATCTATTTGGAGTATATTCAGTCTAAAGATAACGTTTATGTAGGGCTGAATAGTTACAATCAAACAATCAAACAATCAAACAATCGATCAAACAATCAATCTATTTTTGGAAAGTGGTTATGGAACGTGCCGCCTGCGGCGGTTCCTGCATTGTTTTTTGGTTTAACCAAATAAAACGGACTCACAATCCTTCACTCAACCAACTCATATTTTCGATTCCCAGCTCCCACTTTCTCCGCATACTCAAGATGTATTACAGGATCAATACCCCACACATCATGCACGCCACCACAATTCCCATCCTCGTGCATCTTGCGGTTGATCAAGTCAATGCTTGCCATATCCAACGCCACCGGGTCGCACGAGGCTACAATTCCAACGTCTCGCGAAAACACAGGTGCCGAGAAATTGAAACAATCACAACCCGGTGTCAGGTCGAATATCCAGTTGATGTAACCGATCCTGCCAGACAATGCCTTTATCGGTCCAACTGCAGCCTCACCAAGTCGCACCTGCATCTTTTCTGCAACATCTTCAGGCGGGATAATGGCTTCCTGTGGGCATGATTCGAGGCATGACAACTCACCTTTGCACAGATCGTGGTCAACATACGCCTTATCACTGCCCACCTTATCGCCATACACCTTATCGCCGTATACTTTATCGCCATCCATCTTCAATGCACCCCAGACACACTGGTCAAAGCAAACTCCGCACCCGATACATTTTTCAGTATCGATAGTAGGTCGCCCAACCTCATGAACGCGCGTCTTTCCAGCCTTATCAAGACATCCCATTCCGAGATTTTTGATAGCACCGCCAAAACCTGAACCCGGATGTCCCTTACAATGAGATATCATGATCATACAATCCGCTTTTGCGATAGCAGAAGCCACTGTGATACTGTCGAGCACCTCGCCCCTTATCTCAACTTTAACGCTATCATCCCCAAGTAAACCATCCGCAACAATAATTGGAGCATTCATGCTTGCCTGCGTGAAACCATTCACCTCAGCAGTCCAGAGCAGATCTACTGCGTTCAATCTCATACCTTTGTACAGAACAGTGGTATCCGTTACAAACGGAATACCTCCGGCTTCCTTGATCAGGTCAACGACAGTTCTTACTATCACAGGACGTATGTGGGTTGTATTTCCATATTCACCCGGATGTATCTTCACTGCCACGATGTCGCCTTTTTTTACCGGCGATATTTTAGGAAAAAGTTCCTTAATCTGATCTATCTGCGTCTGCTGCGGACCTATGTTATCAACTGATTTGAAAAAAACCTTGCTCATGCTCACCAACACCTCTCAATGTAGATTGATTTTTGGTGATAAAAAGACTACTGTATGAAAAATCAGATACAACAATATCACAGTTCATTATCTTGAATAGTATCGTTTGGAAAAATCAGCGATACGAATGAACTTTCCTTCTCGAATATTTTTCAGTTTTTTCAAATATTCATTATTTGCTTTAAGTTCCTTGAAAACTTCACATATCTTCAACATTTGTATTCGTTTACCCATTCGAATCTAATCCCCAGTTCATAATAATCAAACAAATTGTTAAACATTATTGAATACACTTTGCCAATAGCAAATACAGTTAGAAATCTAAAAACAATCATAAAAACGCTGTTAAAATCAGAAGAAAAGTGAGCGGGTAGGGATTGGGGTATGTGTGTGTGTGTATATTTGTGGGGTAAAAAATGTCCCGCTCACTTATAATCTAGTATAATTCCATCGTAGATAAATGTGAGTGTTGAGGCAAGAAATAGACGTGTCGCTTGATGCTGAAAAACGCACATAAAAATAATTTATATGTATGTGTATTATATGTAGTACACATGTACAGAAACAAACTCGAAAATCCCCACTATGCTCAAATTTACTAATTGCATATAATTTTACAAATTCAATATAACGAAAAAATGAGAAGTAGGAAATTCCTACTTCTTCACTGGAGGCCAGTTCTTCTCCATCCAGCCAGGAATACGTCCTGAATCCGGTGGACCGATCATAACATTGACACCAACCTCATCCTCCACATCACCCTGCAACCTTGCAGCAAGTCCCGGAAGTACCAGCGTGTTGTGTGAGGTCTTTTCCTTGAGATTAAATCCTGCCTCTTCCAGACCCTTCTTGATCTTTGCAGCCGTCAACTGTCCGCCTGCAACCGCTGCTTCAACACCGATACCATCAGTATCAACTGCCATAAGATAGCAGTCAATGTCATTTGATGCGAGATCACTCTCAACAGTGTAGTATGTCAGTGCAAAGTTCGTGGTCACAATTACCGGTGAATCCGCTGTTGGTGAACCAACCTCGTTCACAGCAGGATCAACAGTTACCGGCTTTCTCGGATCTGTGTAGATAGTATCACGTATGTGCAACTCAGGAAGCAATGCATACGGCTCGATACTGTGGAGCAGCAGGAGATCACCATATTTGATGGTGAAAACCGATGCTACAACAGTTTCCCAATACGAAGCATCGACAGGATCATCATGAGCCATCCACGCCGTAAGCGGCACTGCCATAATCGGGAACGCAATGTCGCGGTCACCGGCAATACCTGCCCTCCTGATCTTCAGGAAATTGTGGAAAGTGGTCCTCAGATCCTTCCCTGTCGGGAACGTTCCCGGGTCAAGGACAAGGTTCTCCATTCCCATCTCAAGGAACGTCTTTGCAAGGGACTTGAGCAGATCAAGATCATTTGGTGCAAACAGGGCAACAGGAACATTATATTCAAGTGCAAGGTCTGCGACCTCCTGCCAGTTATCCTTATTTGCAGCATAGATAAGTGGATTCTTACCACCTGCAACCTCAAGTCCGGCTTTCAAAACCTTTGGATCGAACGAACAAAGTATCAGTGGAAGATCAGTCGTATCCATTACCTTCTTAACAGTTTCCGCAAACTTTTTCGGATCACCGGAAATTGAGCGCACTGCAATCATGTCAAGTAAAAGATACTCACCGACATAGAATTTCTTGAAATCCCGTATCTGTTCCACCCTGGCAACAAGGTCAGCCTCGGACATCGTGTCCCAGACATCATAAGCCAGTGCGTTTTGGTTGAAGAACGTCAACTTGTGACGATACAGTACATCATCGCCGCCGATCTTTACAATATGGTCACCGACACCGATCTCAACCTCACGGATCTCCGGTGCCAGAAGTGCATCAAGTTCAGCATATTTCTTCTTGAACTTGTCATCAAGGATGGGAGTACAGTCAGTAAGTTTGAGTGAACGGTCGATCAGATGTGACGCAAATGCCATACATGTTGCTTCGCCACAATCACCACAGTTGGTGCCGGGTAAAAATTTGTATGCCTGCAATGGGCTGTTTAGTTTCATGTTCTCACACCTCCGCCCCGATCCAGTTAGAAATATCGATCGTCTCTTCTTCTTTCAAACCAAAGAGGGTCTGTGTGATCTCTTTGACAACCTGCACGGATGTCGGGTGCATCATCATGAAAAGGTCATTACCTGCAAGTGCAAGTGACAAACCTGTAACGATCTCCCAGATCGGACCTCTGTATTCACGTGGTCCCCAATCGGAATCCTGCTTGAGTGGAGATGAGACCATCCATGATTCCCTGGCACCCCACGCATTGGTAGTACCTGATGACATCGGGAATGTCAATTCTTCATCACCCATAAGACCCGCAAGTCGTATGCGCTCCATGTTAGTATAAGCATAATCAAGACCATAACCAAGTGCCGCAGTTGTTGGGTCCATTACAATGTTCTCCCTTGGAACATTGCACTGTTTCATCAATTTGCGGTTAAGTTCCTTTTGCGCATTGATCTCCAGTTGTGTCCATGAAAGAACAACATGACCGTAATCATTTGCTGCCTTTGCGATACGTGCATAGTCAAGGTTCAGGCTGGCTGAAGCAAGCAAACATCGCTCACCCTCAGCAACTTCTGCTGCCTTCTCCAAAACTTCAGGGTCCTTCTGTGGATTACCGGAACCGCCAATGACGATAGGAACATCAACAGCCTGCAGAACATCCTCAACAACCTTTGCAGCATCGCGTGCCGATGTGTCTTTGATAAGTGGATCAGTTGAAATTAGGTGAATAGTAACCATGTCGGCGTTGAAATCTTTAACAACCTTCTTTGCCCATTCAGCCGGGTCATTGATGACATCTTCATAGTTCATCTTGACAGCCTTTGCCATACCGATAGGCATGTCAAATACATCCATAGTCACGTAATTTCGGTGCGGCATTTCAGTATCAAAATAGAATGGTAATGAATTCTCGCCACCAAGCGTAACCGTGCTCTTACGGCTGCCGCCATCTGCCGAAGTCGCACCAAGTGTGACTTCCTGGATCGTGTGCTTCCATTCTTCCACATTTTTAACCTCGAATTTGGAAGGAATGAGTTTGTTCAACCGCACAGGTGCAGTAATACCTGCTGTGGGTGCTGCCATTCCGCCAATACCTACTCCTGCCATATTTGCAAAAGCCTGCCCAACAGGATATCCCAACATGTTTGCAATATTTGCAAGATGTACCGAGATCTGTGCAGTTTCATGACCCAATGCATAAGCAAGAGCCGGATTAAGTCCGCCGCCACCACTGATGTTCAGTTCGATGTCACCCTCGATGGTCACGCCTTCGAGTGCTTCGACATCTCCCAGATCCTTGAACATATCAGTAATATCTGACAACTTTATTTTTTTTGTCATGTTAATTTCACCGTCTGCATAAATGATGTATCAATGGTCTTTAACTATTACTTGTAATTATTAACTGTAATTATTAACTGTAACTATAAATTGTAATTACTATCATAACTGCAACTATAACTTTAATTTCTTTGCAATATTCTCAATTTCCCGTACTGCAACTGAATCATCCGGAAGATCGAACAATGGAGTCCCAACAAGATCGCGCTCCTGTATCATCTCATCGACCTCGACCGCACCAATTAATTCAAGTTTAAGTTCCCTTGCAGTCTCCGAGATCGTATCCTTGTTGGCATCCGTGACTTTGTTTGCAATGACATATATATTCTTGACATTTGCCTCAAGTTCCCCGACAAGTTCACGTATTCGCTCACCTGTCCGAAGACCTCTGCGTGAACCGTCCGTAACAACAATAAGATCATCCACATCGCGAATTATCTTACGGCTGAAATGCTCAAGACCTGCTGCAGTATCAATAATGACCACATCATAGTTCTTGACAAGACGATCCATGATACCGCGAAGCAGGTTATTCGCATAGCAGTAACAGCCGGAACCCTCAGGACGACCCATCACAAGCAAGTCATATCCGGGCATCTCGATCAATACCTCATATATCTTGGACTCGAATATAGTTTCCTTATTGATATCAGGGGGAAGATTATCCCTCTCGTTGAGCATGAACTCACGCATATCCCCAATACCGGTTTCCGCCTCGCACCCAAGTGTCTCAGGCAGATTGGTATCAGGATCAGCATCGATTGCCAGGACAACCTTGTTGCCTTTTGTAAGATAGCGGATAAGCAATGCTGCAATTGCAGTTTTGCCTGTTCCGCCCTTACCGGTTATCGCAATGACTCTTGTCACAGAAGACCTCTGATTTACATAGAATTACTTCGATTTACTTACGATCACTCGATCTTTTTGATGATTATGCGATCAATTGAGACTTTAGCATTCTTGAGTATTATCTTAACACCACTGCCACCTGCACCAAAACCTGCAGGCATTGCCATTGGCGCACCTGCCATCATGGTCTGTGCTGGCATCTGCATTATGGTTGGTGCTGCGGTTGCTGTTTCCTCAATTGCTTCATCTTCTTCTTCCTCAACCCATCTTTCCAAAATTGGGTGTTTCTTCTCTATCAGGAACGCCTTTAGTGATTCGAGATCGGAAGCATCCTCTTCGGTTGCGACCTTGTCAACAATGCCCTCCGGAATATCTGCAAGCACCTTATCCTTTAGATGTTTAGGCATCCAGACAACACGGTTCCAGCCGCCGTCAACCTCTATGAACTTTGGTGAACGGAAATAATTGATACCGATACCAAGGAAACCTACGATCTGCTTACCACCACCGGTCTGTCCTGCCATTGTAGAGAACGGAAGACCATTTGGTGCAGTTCCTGTAAAGTCCCTGTCAACCCATCCGATACCGTCAACTTCAGGAATATAGAAACCTACAACCTCAAAACAGCCACAAGAAGTGTGTGGGAACTCAAAGAACGAATGGATCTTGATCCTGTCATACTCGCCATTTGAAAGTGATTTTGCAAGATCGTTAACTCCTGAATACTCGCCGCCCACAGCATCAATGATCTCTCCTTTCTCGATCGCGAACTGTGGACCCTCAGGGTCTACCTTCGCAGCAGCTCGACCATCGAACCAGTTGATCGCACCACAAAGTGAGATGCGGTCCGGTGTCACAACACAGACATTGGTCGGTGCAAATGATTGGCATAATGTACAGCCATAGAACACGTCCACATCCTCATCATGAAGATCACGGGTTCGCTCATCACGTGCCTGATATGTTGCAATTGCCCCGTCAAGTTCCTTTTCGACTTCAGCCAGATCTGTGATATATGTGGCCTCTATCTTCTCTATGAACGGAAGTTCATTCTTAAAGAGCATCATTGTCGCTTTTGCGATCTGCTCAAAAGAGTTCAAACCTTTTTTCATCGCATCCTTGCTGATACGGATCCAGATATCGTATCTCTGGTTGAGATGCATGACACCTTGAATATAATTCTGGAAATCATGATTACGTCTTTCAACAATAGCCTCAAGGTCTTGTTCTACAAGTTCACCCGCAATGCGATATATCATTGCGATCGGGTGTCTTGAGCCTTCTTCCATTGTCGATAGATCAGGACCAATAAGCGTAAACTTACCATCCTCTATCTCATCCATCTCAACTGACTTTACAAGTTCAAAACCCTTGGATTTTGGACCTGCAAGTTCAACGTACATGCCGTCTTTCCTAACTCTCTCACCCTCAAACATTGGTGAGATCTCAAAGGGGAATTCATCTGCCATTTTCAATTCTCCGTTGTTATATGATATTTAACTAATCTAACAATAATTTAATTATACAATAATTCATAAATTCTCGATCAATTCATCCAGTGCCTCAAGATGTAATTCCGCACTCAGATTACCAAAAGACATACTTGCATTTTGCAAATAATGTCTATCAATTGACAATGTCTTAAGATCTGTAAAATTCTTAAGACCTGATAACACCTGATTGATATAATACTTCTTGTGTGCCAGAACGATGATCAGGTCATAATGACCCTCACCGTCCAATCCGGTCCATTTCGTATCACCGAGATATGCACCAAGTGAATGGATGTTGATGTATTTTGCATTCACATCCTCATTAACAAATCCCTTGATTGCACTTCCTGTCGCAGCGACCGGCACTTTGCCTTTCTTTGCAATGGATATCGCACGTTTGAGTATCTCTTCATCAAGCACTTCAGAAGCCACGACCAACAATGGTCGTTTTGCTTTTGAGATCAGTTTTGCAGCGATATTTGGTTGAACAGGTTTTGCACTTTTTGTACCATATGTAGTATACATCTTAAGGTTCTTGGTAGTGTCAACCATTATCTAAGCCTCCTTGCAAAGTCTTTTGACGTTGGTCGGCTGTGCCGAAACATCCATTTTCATAGACGGACCCGAAAGTATCTTCTTCTTTTTCCAGTCAATTTCCCAACCATGTTCTGCTTCGAGTATCTTCAACAACTCTTCACGCTTAGCAAGTGGCAGGTCGGTCTCACTCCTTACAAAAGTATGCCAGTCATCAGGCATTATACCAAGATACTTCTGGCTGAGTTCGATGTAATGGGTGAGTTTTATCATTCTGCCCATGTTGTTATCCGTTGGTCGCATGCAGGCCTTAGCCATCATTGGCATTACTTCCTCAACCGAATCCGCTGTTGTGAGCAGGAACTCAGGCATTGGTGCGATCGGCATCTTCTCGCCGTTTCGTGCATCATATACTGACCACTTTTCTACATCATACGGCTTGCCGATAAGTGCCCTGCGATATTTCGAACCATGTGGTCCGAC
>JAUSPM010000247.1 GCA_030655675.1 Methanosarcinaceae archaeon
CTATTGAAGAAGGCTGGTTTGAATCGCAAGATTACTCCGATTGATTTGTTGCACAAGTATAGCAGGGTATATCATATTGATTTGAAGGAGGGAGGGTTGATTACCGAGGTGCCAAAGAAGGTACGGGAGATGGATGAGAAACTTGGACTCAAGATATTCCCTAAAAAGCAGAGTTAAGGTTTATAAATATATAGTACGAGTAAATTCTACCAGAGAGAGAATTTTCTTGTATGCACCATGAAAAATGGTGCAACCTGATTTTTTTTCTTTTTTTGTGATTGTTTATCTGAAACCAAATATAATATATACTACTCCGCAAGTATAATTTATGGTAATTTTGTAATAAACAGGTGCAGCAAAGTAAACTGATAACTAAGAGTTACAAAAAGCTGACTCGGTTTAGTATAACAACCTCCGCAGGCGGCACATTCCATTCGCACTAATAAACTAACAGATCATTAAAAAGAACTGTACTGCCACCTCGTGAAACGCGAACGTTATTCCATCTCAATTATGCTCGTTTATGTGAACGGTCGGCTACAACAAAATATAATGTGTTCATGTTTGGCCAGTGGTGCCGGAATACGCCGCCTGCGGCGTATCGTTGTGTTGTTTTCCGCATTTGCAAACGACTCGTTTCAATCAGTACAAATACAAGGCTTCTTTTCACAGGTAGGACACATATCAGGATACTTAGCAAGAAGTGCAGTTTCAAGATCGATACCATAAAGATTGGCAATCGACCCAACCCACGCAAAACAGTCTGCAATCTCTTCTTTTATACCATCGATATCATCCCTGCGCACAGCTTCTGCAAGTTCCCCAACTTCCTCTACAAGCCAAAGCATAGTAGCAGTAGCACCGCGCTGCCGATCGTTATGTACATAAAGGTCAAACATCAATTTCTGAAATTCTGCTATCTCCATTTAATCACCAATCATAAATTAACAAAAATAAAAATCATAGCCGCACAGGAATACCCTTATCCCGCAGATACTCCTTCGTGTCGCCAACCGTATACTCCCCGAAGTGAAAAATGCTCGCAGCAAGTGCAGCATCGGCTTTTCCATTAACAAAACCTTCATACATGTGCTGTGGATTTCCGACCCCCCCTGATGCTATGATCGGTATTTCCAGAGCCTCCGACAACGCAAGCGTAATTGGAATATCGAAACCATCGTATGTCCCATCCCGATCCATACTGGTTAACATGATCTCACCGCAACCAAGTTCCTCAACCTTCTTTGCCCACCAGACAGCATCAATTCCGGTTGGCTCACGCCCTCCGTATATCACCACTTCATACCATGCAGGAGTACCGTCCTCAAGAGTGAGTATCGTTTTATCAGGATTATCCTCAACATTTGTATTCCGCCTGCAGTCTATTGCAGTAACAATACATTGCGAACCGAAAATGTCGGATGCTTCCCTGATAAGTTGTGGATTTTTCACAGCAGCGGTATTAATTGTAACCTTATCCGCACCTGCTCGCAGTATCTGGCGCACATCTTCAACAGAGTTTATTCCACCGCCAACCGTTAGCGGAATGAACACCTCGCTTGCAGTGCGCTCGATAACATCTACCATCGTACTGCGCCCCTCATGAGATGCTGTAATATCTAAAAACACAATTTCATCCGCACCTTGAAGGTTATATCGCTTGGCAAGTTCCACAGGGTCACCTGCTTTTATCAAGTCTACGAATTCAACACCCTTGACAACCGTTCCACCGGATTCATCAAGCGTTACATCAAGGCATGGGATTATTCTTTTTGTGAGCATGGTGTCACTTCGTTAATTGAGATCAGTTATAATGTTAATGTGATAATAATGACCGAATTTTTACAGAATATAATATATAGAATTATATAATGCAAGTTGATCTGAGCGTCATCGAATATTTTCTTATAATATATATTTTAGGTTCTCTTTAACATTGTGTGGGTAACATCACTATTCAGGATATGTTTTCAAACATGGAAATCACATTGCCTGAATTAATGGACAGGATGAACAGGATTGACAGTATATGAGTGAGCTGCCCCATCCTGTAAATCCTGTCCATCCTGTCGAATATTTACCCACTCGATATTGTGGAGATCCATATTCTATAAATATATAGTGCGAGTTAATTCGAGTGTTAGCGAGGATTTTCTCGCATAAATCCATCTATCGATTTTGCACCATGGAGTTTATCTTTATTGACCACGGCGCGTGCCAATACACTGTCTGTAACCATAATTGGTGCATCGTCACGTAATGCAAGCGCGATACAATCGCTTGGACGTGCATCAAAATCCATGAGCGTTCCGTCCTTTTCAAGTGTGATGCGCGCATAGTAGATCTTATCGATCTTGTCATCAATAAGCACACTTTTAACTCTCATATCAAGTCGTGACAATATAGATATGATAAGGTCATGTGCAAGCGGGCGGGGCATGGTCTCCTTTCTAATCGCCGCGCCGATCGATATCGCTTCAGGCTGTCCTATATATATCGGCATCAAAAGCCCATCCTTGTCCTCAAGCAAGACCGCAGGTGCCGGCCCCCCATACGCATCTATCATGTATACTCCTTTAACACGGACCTCTGTTACATCTGTGTTGGCATACATAAAAGATAATGAATAGCGTCTAATATTAATATGTTATTAAATTCGATTGGCACCAATCAACATTCGTTTAAATCATCATATTTGCCATCGATTGAAAAAAACAAACCGCAGAGCACGCAGAGAGTAATTACAAATTAGTTAACAACTCTGCGGCCCTCGGCATTCTCTGCGGTGAAAATTTGTCCCATATTTTACTGAAATTACTGGATTTTAGAACAGTGCTAATAAAATTTCAATAACCAAATTCGTATTTGTATATCTATTTTAAAATGACTGTGCAAATGAAATGGTTCGATTTGAAACTAAAAACAATGCGACCGCCCGCAGGCGGCACGTTCCATACATATAAAATATAATAATCGAAATCGTCAGCAAAAAGTGTACAAGAAAATTTTGGAATGCGCTGGAAGCAATTGAAAACTCTATGTGTATGTAGGGCAACGCCGCGCATGCGCGGATTGTAGAATCGTTTTTATCATGCACCCATTAAACACTCTGTACAACAACGCTGCACCAGCTAAACACAAATTCAATCATCACTAAATCCGTACCTGCCAATAAGCGGCACAAACACGACCCCGCCTTTTATTTCCTTATGGACTGTTCCGTCCGCATCTTTTTTCACAAGATACAACTGCTGGAAAGTGACACCCACAGGTATGGCCATCAATCCACCGGGTTTAAGTTGCTCGATAAGTGGTTGTGGAATATCAGGTGCGGCGCAGGTGACACAAATACGATCATATGGTGAATGCAGAAGATCACCGCCAGAACCGTCTTCAAGCATCACAGTAACATTTGTATATCCCACATCTGCAAGGTTATTTTTCGCAAACTCGGCCAGCGGTGCAATTCGCTCAACAGAATACACATGCCCTGTGCTCCCCACAAGTTCTGCCATTACAGCAGCGTTGTATCCCGAACCTGTACCAACCTCAAGTACATTCTGGCCCTCTCGCAAATCCAGCAAGTCACACATAATAGCGACCATATGCGGTGCAGAGATGGTCTGGTTATATCCAATTGGCAGTGGAGTATCGATATAAGCATCCCCACGAACATTCGGGGGAAGAAAAAGATGCCGCGGAACTCGCAGCATCGCATCAAGTACTTTTTCCCCAACCCCTTGAAACCGCAGATTATTTACGAGTTTCGCGCTTTTCTCCCTAAACTCCATGCAGATTTACCCTCTCCCCATGCCCTTACTCTAATGGGTGATGCATACACACGCTTTATGTATTTTGCCTCTACAGTCTCACCTTTACTTGAACTGAATTCACCATCTCGTATCTTGATGTGGGTTATTATAAACTTTTGACCCTGCACTTCATCCTCCTCACCAACAACAAAATCGTATCCCCCGGGAACTCGTTTGTTGAATGATTCAGTTTTGCTGCCATTCTTGATCGCTACTTTTACAATAACCTCATCAATGCTCCTGCCCCATATAGTATTAATAACCCCGGCTTTTGCACTGGCGACACGTTTCCCATCTGACTCGATGGATGTTACAATTAAGGGATAAACATTATCATCTGACTCATCATCAACGATAAGTTCATCTTCTTCAGAAACAACCTGATCCGGATCAAGTTGAATACTTCGCTTAAATGATTCATCCGCCTTACTGACAACCACCCTGATATTGATCGGTTTTTTATTCTCGATCTTTGTGGGGTGTACATGCTCGCATTCATTACATTTCACTACAGGATTCTGGCCCGACTTCAATACCTCATGCATCACCGGTGTTTTCGGCGAGCATGAAGGACATACTACTTCAATTTCTGTTATCATGTTATCTCTAGCCTCATGATTGATTCTAACATCTAAATAGTTAACCGCAAAAAAATATAATCAAATACGTAACTAAAGAACTTGAACACTTTGAGATTGAAGGCGGCATGTATGGCAAAAGAAAATTCCGGCACATAATGTGATACTCTTGATACTGCTTTAATGATATTATGTGAATGTTTATAAGTTATGCCAATCAACAAACTATAGACGTTTGCAGGAGTTGGCGAGATGGAACAGGATATCAACATACCATTACTTCGGAATTTTAAATTCATTCACTCAATTATCCTTTTTGGCTCAAGAGCCAGAGGGACAGAAGGAGAAAGCAGTGATATTGATCTGTGCATTATACCAAAGCCTGGCATTTCAGTTAATTTAAGAGATAGGATAGCACTTGAAAATTTAGTTCCGCAAGATGTTGATATTTCATTGTTTGACGATCTGCCGGTAAATATTCGCAATAGCGTACTTCATGAGGGGAAAGTGCTGCATACTGATGACCTGTACTATGTTTTAACTCTTGCAAAAGAAAACGATCTTGAATATGCGGGTTATAAACATAGAAGAGGAATTTATCATGATATTGTTATGGAACGTGTAAGAGAACATCTTGGTGGTTAATTTGGACATTGAACGAATACTTGATAAAATAGATGAGATGGATGCATATATATCGGAATTAAGTGAATATGTTCCTGATGACGAAGAATCTTATCACGATAACAAAATGCAAAAACGCGCATGTGAGCGGGCATTTCAGTTATCGTGCGAGACCCTATTGGATATCTGTAATTTAATAATTGCAGGCAAGAGTTTTGGTTTGCCAAAGAATAGTAAAGATTCAATGGAAAAACTGGCTGAACATGGCATTATATCAAAAAATCTTGCCATTAGGCTTAGCGAGATGGTTGGTTTTAGAAATCTTCTTGTGCATAAATATGGCACCATAGATGACTCAATGGCATTCAATTACTTGAGCTGTGAATTGAAAGATTTCTATGAATTTTTAGAGGCGGTTGAGGCATTCACCAAAAAATAATGTGCAAGTTTCAATCCAATGTAGCACACGCATGTGCAGCAATGAACTCACGCAGCAGTTTCGTACCAAGCATCGCAGTCTGCCCGCCATCATATTCCGGTGCGATCTCAACAATATCAAAACCAACTGACATGGGTGCAAGCGTTCGTATCACTTCACGCACATCACGTGCATTAAGTCCGAAAGGTTCAGGTGTTCCCAGTGCCGGAGCAAATGAAGGATCAAGTGCATCCATATCCAGTGAAAGATATATCTTACTGCAATCTAGATATTCAATGACCTCAGCAAGCACGTCTTTTATCCCTTTTGTTTCGACATCTTCCGATGTATAATACCTGATGTTATTCTCTTTAGCAAGATCCCACTCTTCCTTTGGTCCGCTTCGGATCCCGATCGAAACATAATTGTCGGTGACCTCATCAATGATATGTCGTGAAACGCACGCATGGTTATTCTTCAAACCACCATACTCATCACGAAGGTCAAAATGTGCATCAAGTACTACAACACCAAAATCATCACCTGCATATTTGGCACATGCCTTGACACATGGCAGACTCAGTGAATGCTCACCGCCGAGCATGATTGGAATCTTGCCGTCCTTTACTATTGGTTCAACAGCACAGAACAGGTCACGTAGAGTATCATCTACTGATGCATACGGCTCAAGATCTCCTGCATCATGGATCGGTAATTCTGCAAGATCAATGTCAAAAAAAGCGTTATAACTCTCAAAGTTTGCAGATGCTTTACGCATAGCACCCGGTGCAAAGCGGCTGCCTGCCCGAAATGATGATGTCCCATCGAACGGCACTCCAAATATCACATATTCGGCAGTTCCGTATTCGGACAGGGCATCCATCATTTTAGGCTGATTGAACATAATAGTTAAGGCAAGTGAAGTATGAAAGGTCTACCTGAGGTCTATTCTTATTTTACCCATTGATGTAATGTATGTAATATCTGCACCTTCTATAACTCTGGCATTATACTCCTCAGGAATAGGAAGTTCAAACGTGGAAAAATCTTCCATATCCATTAACTGTGCAATGCCGGCACCCACTGAAAGAACCTGTGCATTCTTTCGCTCCACTAAAGGAACATAGGTCTTTGCAGACACTGAACTTATAGTCGAACGTTTCTGACCATCAAAAATACCGATAACATCGATCCTTGCCTTTGCAGAACCATGTTTACCAGGTTTTGATTTTGTAATGCTTTTGATCACACATGGTTCGTCATCTACGATAACGTATTTTCCTTCCTTAAGTGTCTTGACCTCTACTTGCTGTTTCATGTTATGTTCCTCCGGTTAATTGTGAATGTCTGTTTCAGACGTTTGTAAGTTGAATAATATGGTTTATAATTCATTATTCAATATATCAATTTATCGTGAAAAGATACTACTAAGTATATATCTGGCAGTTAAAATGCTTGAAACTATTTAAAATCGATTACTTGTATTCTTTTTAATTCATCATTTCCATACTTTTTTTGAACCATAATGCTTATTGCCTTCAAATAATAATGTTAATCAATAGTTTTAATCTATCAGTGATCTTGGGATTGGAGAAAAATATATGAAATTTATGAAACGATCAGTTGTACTTGTAATTAGTACTATGCTATTTTTGCTTGCAATGAACTCGCTTGCCTTTGCACAGGTGGGCGGAGGGGGAATGATGGATGGAAACAACCTTACACCAACGCTATATGGTGAACGTGATATGATGCGTGCAAATGACTTTGAAAATATGGACAATCGGTTTATGGGGTTCACAGGAAACACATTAACACAAACCTGTAATGCATTTGGTGTATCCGCAAATGATGCAATTTCCGATCTTGGTCTTCCGGCAAACATCAATCGGGGAATGATGATCGGAGATATTGAACTACAATATGACATTAAAAGTGATGATATTGCAAACTATATGGCTATGCATATGAGAGGAACGACATCTTCATTCAATGCAAGGGATATGGTTGAGATGAGACAACAAGCCATGCAGGGAGTAAGGTCACAAGGAATGGTACACGGTCTTCAGTTCATGAATGAAGGAGGAACATCATACGGACATTATGTGACATATACTTTTGATGAATCCGGCGAGATCAGGGACTTCGCGATATCGGGAGACGCTATTTTTGATTCGGTCAAGGCCTCGGATTTTGATTACAGTTACGAGAGTTTACAGGGCGCAGTAGCCCGTTATGTTGGAACATCAACCCTGTTCCTTTTGCACGATAATCCGACTGCTACATTGCAGGTCAAAGCAATGGCTGATAAAACGGTCACGTTTGATCTGGCAGAGGGTGTCGAGGCTGAAAAGATGGAGGACAGTGCCAATGATACGATCTCAATTAAGATAACAAAAGGCAATTTTGAAGGTTATCTGATACTGTGCAGGGATTTCCTGGCAGAGAACACAGATATATCTGGTCTTGATGTTGACATCACAGATGGCACCATCACGGTCGAATTGGTGGAAAACAGCCAAGTCATGTTTAGAGCAACTCCTATGGAGCCGCAGTATTTCCAGACACAATACCAGTATTCTGAGGGCATGTCATACATGCACCAGATAATGAATCAGGAAATCGCACTTGGAAGAGTGGGTGCAGAACTTACGATCCGCGATCGTGGGAACACATCATGTCTCCTGAATCATACTCCTGTAAATTTACAGGTAATGGAAGCAATTCAAAACCGTGTGATTCTACGGGTGGAATCGGAGATGGAAGAAGGGCAGGTAGTAACAATAAACCTTGACGGTAAGACCATTGACCTGACCAACCTCGATCGCATCCGACTGCGGTATGATGGAGTTGCACTTGAACGTGCAAGAAATATCGATGAACTTTTCGCAGGAGGCAACAGACCGCTGTGTTATCTACTACAGGACAATGACACAGTCTCAATGGCTGTGTATATTCCTGAATTCTCTGAACACACGATAATAATAGACTTAGAGGAACCGGAAATTGCTGATGAACAACCTGAAGAAGAGGAGACAATTGAAGATGAAGCCGCACCAATACCTGCATTTGGGGCAGCACTTGCATTAGCAACACTTGCCGGTGCATATCTTAGGCGCAGGTCATAAACTAAAACAAAGGGATTTCCATCAGGAGATCCCTAATTCTTTTAATTTTTCACTTGAAGGGATTCCATCATTGTCCCATCCCCTGTAATGATAATATTCAGTTAGCGTTTTCTCAAACTCGCCCTTATCAATCCCCATTCCACCACTTCCGAACATGCGTTCGGGTAATGAATCGTCCGCACGTGTGAAACCTGCACCGATGTTGAACAATCTCTCAAGATTCCATATCCTCTCCCCCACACGCAGCAGGTCCTGTGGGGAATAATGAACACCGGTTACAGCACTTAGCAATGCTGCAAGTTCCTCTTCACCCATGGCAAATGATTCGAATTTGCAGACAGCAAGAGAATCAACCGCAGCAGCAAGATTTTGGAATATCTGTACAAGCCCCGCCTTGCCGCTGAAGGTCAAGCGGTCGATCAGTTTTGGTTTCCCGATGACCTCTGGCGCGACCATGTAAGCGCGAAGATGGCAACCCCCTCTGTTCGATGTCGCATATCCAAGCGCCTGCCCCAAAACTCCGCGTGGATCGTAGCCCGGAAACTCAAGTCCTTTGGAACTCATGCTTAACTCTTCAGCTCCTTTTGAACGCAGATATGCGAGCGAACCTGCTCCAAGTTCACTTTCTCCTTCCCCTATCTGCATGACCAGTTCATCAAGTTTTGCAGGGTCAATGTCAGTTGATGTCAATTCCGAATATGCCGCAATTGTGGAACCACATGAGATGGTATCCATTCCATAGTCGTTACACAGCCTGTTTGCCCCGATAATGGAATCCATATCCTCGTTCCCGATATCAGGTCCGAATGCCCATACTGTCTCGTATTCAGGGATCTCCATCTCACTTTCCTTGATGCTGCGCTTACAGCCTACCGGACAGTTGTAGCATGAATGTCGTTTGATATCGTAATTATTGTTAATATACTCACCCGACACGGATTCAGCACCTTTGAATTCCCTGCTTCGGAAATTGTCGGTTGGCAGGATCTTCATGTAATTCATAAGGTTTACCAGCACAGAAGTACCATAATTCTTCAAACCCTTGGATGTCACAGGACTTGCATGAAGAAGCCGCATCGCGCTCTCTTTTGCCTTTGCAAAAGCAACATCGTCAGCAATTTCCGGTTTGTTATCCCCTCTTACCACGATTGCCTTGAGGTTCTTTGAACCTGCCACTGCACCCAGACCACCGCGCCCGCATGCATGCACGTAATCGTTCATGATATTGGCGATCATGACCTGTCGTTCGCCTGCTCTTCCGATGCAGGAAACACGGCCCTTTGGCGTGAGTATTTTTGTTGTCTCCCGTGTGTTCTTTCCCCAAAGATGTGCAGCAGATAGAATATCTACATCTTCATTATCGATCTGCAAATAAACAGGCTCGTCTGCTTTGCCTTTGATTATCAATGCATCGATCCCTGCAAACTTCATCTCCTTCCCGAAAAAACCACCTGCGCTTGAATCGAATATCGTTCCTGTCAATGGCGATTTGGTTGTAATGGAATGCCTTCCCGACATTGGTGCGGGTGTTCCTGTCAGTGGGCCTGTTGTAAGTATCAGTGGATTTTCAGCACTTAATGGGTCAATGGTCGGTGCGACCATGTCAGATAATATCTTTACTCCCATCCCGCGCCCGCCAAGATACTCTTTTGCGGTTTTCACATCTGTCTTAGATTCAAATATTGACCTGTTACCCAGATCCACGGTGATCGTTCTTCCTGTCCATCCAAACATGTTATCCTTATCCTTATTTTCGCCCTTTATTTGCAACGATTATCTTTGTGTTATAGGTAAATAAGAGATGTCCCGCATCATTTAACCGTATGTCGAGGTCTGCAAGATTATTATCCATTGCATCGATCATCATTTCCTTAACACGCTTTGCTGACTCAACACCGGGATCTGACATAGAGATCCATTCATCGAATGCAAAATCGGCAGGCCAGTCCTCAAAGTGGAGTATATCAAAACCATGATCGTTTAGCATCTGCATAATTTCGGAAGGTCGATAGTGTTTTACATGGGATGGATCGCGAATTGTTTCCATCACATTTTGATATTCGCTTTTTGTAATATCTTCCGATGATGTGATATCCGAAAGAACCAGTTTTCCGCCATGTTTCAGGACTCTTGTCATCTCTGATATTGCTTTTTCGGGGCGTAGGAAATGATGAAATGCAAATCTGCATGATACAATGTCAAAACAATTATCCTCAAATGGAAGTGATTCCACGTCTGCGGATTCAAAAACCACATTTTTGATATCATTGTCTGTCTTATACTGCTTTGCGATTGCAAGCATCTCTTCTGTGAAGTCAATTCCGATAACCTCGAAGACATGTTTTGCAAATTCGAATGCCAAAAATCCTGTCCCTGTGGCGACATCCAGCAGGCAGTCAGTGCCGGATGGGACGGTAAGTTCTATGATACGTTTGAGGTTACCCTCATTTGAAAGTGCACTGCTTTTTGCATACGCCTGGGAGCGTTTTGCAAATTGTTCCTGTGCTTTTGTGTGAGACATATTTGATATTATGCAGTATGATGTATTAAAGATTACAGAATTTGATGATATCAGATTAGTAAATTCAGATGTTTTATGCTTTGAATTTTAAACGCTAAAAGACGTTTATTCCCAATACTCATATGGGGAGAGGTTGGAACATTGGTAATATTTATTCCGATGACATTTCTTGCTTAATTACAGACGAACTTATTAATTCTAACATCTCCCCACACATGGCAATTATATGTGAATCATTTAACTCATTACCTATAACAAGACACATGGCAAAATAATTAGTAGCATTTCCAAAATCCCCATCACTGAAATAATTCAATCCAAGTTTTGCAAGTGTACTTCCTTCATTACGCTTATCTCCAACCTCTCTTGAAATCTCCAATGCATCTTTATAATATATTATGGCATCTTTGAAGTTATCCTGTAAATTGTGACAAAGGCCAATGTTTCCAACTATAACGCCTTCTAAACGCTTATCTCCAACCTCCCTTGAAATCGTTAAAGCTTTTTCATAATACTCCATATCTCTTCCAAACTGTTTTAAAAAACTATAAACCAACCCTAAATTTGAATATATAATTCCTTCATTACGCTTATCATTAACTGAAAGTGATATTTCTAATCCATTTTCATAGAATTTAATCGCTTTTTCTGAATTTTTCAAATAGAAATGGCATAGGCCAATATTTCCTAACCATGCCCCTTCATTGTGTTTATCATTCCTTTCCCTTGCAATGCGAAGTGCTTTTACATAATAACCGATGGCTTTTTTATACTCCCCCATGGCCTGATAAGCACCACCAAGTTCTCCAAACCATACTCCTTCATTTAACTTATCCCTTATTTCTCTTGAAATCTTTAGTGCTTCTTTGTAACAATCGATACTGTCTTCAATTTTATTTTGATGGATATAGACAGTACC
>JAUSPM010000253.1 GCA_030655675.1 Methanosarcinaceae archaeon
AACCAGTACAACCGCCGCAGGCGGCATGTTTCCAAACCACTAATCGTATGCAATTATTCACATTGGTCAAATTAATAATATAATTATACATAATTTTAAATTAAAATCTATCGATTCCGCGAAAATGGTGCACAATATCTATTATACAATCATTTTGTCCATTAAATACTAAAAGAGGAAGATTTCATTGATGATTATGGGGCGTGCCGCCTGCGGCGGTTAGACTTGGCGTCAAAAACTGCTTAACAAATACAAATTCTTAATTTTTTCAATTACTGCATCATTACTTGTTCTTTCGTCCCTTCATGTATTCTGAAAAACCGGAATTGAGCAAGATAAAAATTCCACATACAAACATGATGAATCCGAATTCCATTGGATTGGTCAATTCACCTTTTATTATCAACAGGACACCAGTGTGCAGTACGACCAAACCGATCAGGAATGCTACAACCTGGCGGACTGCCACAGTCCCATAGAAGATCGCAGAGGCCAACCATGTTCCTGCCCCGAAATAAATAAACGGAAAACCATCCTTTCCACTTATATTCATCGCAATGCCGGCAAGTAAAAAAATGCCACCTAAAATTGCCAAAAAATGTTGTTTTTTCAATCCTTTCATTTGTATCAAACCATCAATATCGATTGGCATTATATTTGACTATAATAGTATTAACCTTTGTGTAATGTGATTCAAATTTATTAAGTATGATATGATTTACGCAATGTTTACTCAGCCTGCCCATTTATTTAAATATCTTCTCTACCTACATAATCCGCACTGAAAATCCTGCAAAGCTGAATATGGATATAATTGTCACTGAATTAAATAACTTAAGAACAATGATAACTCAAACACAGAACATTTGAGCAGGACGGATCAAGCCATGACACTAACAGGACACGCCTACGCTTTGGGTGCAGGAACAATAATAAACGCAATTTCCACTTGGAAAGGCGCAGCGTTTGGGATTGACCTCAAAACCTTTGCTGATGTTGAACTTTCAGAAAATGAAGCGTCAATTCTCGGTTTTATAGAAGGAATGCCGGATGGAGATGCCACTCTTATTGAAAGGTCGGTTGAACTTGTGCTCGACCACTTTGGTATGAAAATGGGCGGTACGGTGACTACCAGAAGTGAAGTTCCACTCGCCCGTGGATTAAAGAGCAGCAGTGCGGCTGCAAATGCCACTGTTCTTGCTACACTTGATGCTATCGGTGAGTCCATGGAACCGCTTGATGCAGTGCGGATCGGTGTGCAGGCTTCAAAGGATGCGGGGGTTACGATCACTGGCGCTTTTGATGATGCATGTGCATCATTTTTTGGCGGTATCGTGGTTACTGACAACAGGGAACTGCAACTCGTGGAGAGGATCGAACGAGAAATGGATGTTCTCATTTTTGCACCTGACAAAAAAGCATTCAGCGCACAGACGAATGTTTCCCGTTCAAAACTTATCGCGCCATGGGTGAACATTGCTTACGGGCTTGCACTTGAGGGCGAATATGAGCGTGCAATGACACTGAACGGATTTCTTTACTGCAGTGCACTTGGATTTGATACTGAACCAATGATGCTGGCTCTTGAACTTGGAATTGAAGGTGTAAGTCTTTCGGGCACTGGTCCGGCATATACTGCACTTGTCAAAAGGGATAAGGTGGACAGTCTTACGGATGCATGGGAAAACTGTGGTATGAGCGGAAATGTGATAAGGACAAAGATCAATAATGAAGGTGCAATGAGCCTCAGTGACAGTTGAATAGGTGAGTCCAGATGATTAATAAACTTGAAGACATACGTGCAGAACTCCATAAGATTGACATTGAGATAATTTCACTTATCGAAAAACGCGTGAAATTGGCTGAAAAGGTATTGGAAGCAAAAAAGCATATTGATAAATCCATCAATGACGAAGGTCAAAATCAGGTTGTCCTGAGTCGTGCAGTCAATGAAGCAACCGAGAGAAATCTTGATACCGGTGCTATTAAAAAGATCTATAAAATACTGATACAGATGAATATCGACCGCCAGCATGAATTGAGCGGTGAAGGAAATCTTCCTTAAAATAAATGGAGAATGACAAAATGGTTGATGTTTCAATAATCATGGGGTCTGAATCAGACCACAGGGTCGCAGATCGTGCTGTTTCGGTACTTGAGAAAACAAAATATTCCTTTGATGTACATGTTATTTCAGCACATCGCAATCCTGATGAATTGGATGCACACGTTGCATCCAGTAATGCCAGAGTGTATATAGCCATAGCAGGATTATCTGCAGCCCTGCCAGGCGTTATTGCATCAAAAACCAAAAAACCAGTCATTGGCGTACCTGTAAGTTCAAAATTGGGCGGACTGGATGCACTGCTCTCCATTGCACAAATGCCAAAAGGTGTACCTGTTGCAAGTGTTGGAATTGATAACGGAGAGAATGCCGCAAATCTGGCAATCAGAATATTGGATTTGTGTATGTGATATCTGATTCGACCCCAATTTTATAATATTTTATTATATAATATTTCAGTATATAATATTTCAGTATATAATAGATATAAAGCAATAATTATATATGCCAATGATATGTATATACAATTGCGAACGGGGATTCTTTTACGTACCACCCCCACTTCCACCCCAACATTCTATTACCCGTTCGCAATTTCTTTTACATTGACTTTTTTTTAGTACAATAATTGTATTTGTTAATCTGATGAAATTTCAGTGCATATTTCAAATACCTAAAACCCCATGCATCAACCCCGCCGTAGGCGGCATGTTCCATATCTACCATCCATCCGCAAAATATGCCGTTTCTATGTAGAATAATTCGTACAACAGATGTGTTGGCAGCGATTGAAACTTTGATGTGTATGCAGGCAGTGGTCAAGGACGGTGCCGCGCTACATGCGGGTGGTAGTACCGTTTTTTATCCATTAATCCCCAAACGCTACAACACAAATTTAGACCCGCTAAATAAATATCAATAATCAAGCGTCAACGATGATTTTCTCATTCATCTAAACTTGTTGAGCAGATTTTAGGTAATAATATATGGAAAGTTGTTCCAACCCCTTCTTCACTTTCCACCCATATTTGCCCATTATGCATTTTAACAATGCTTTTTGTAATATAGAGACCCAATCCTGTTCCACCATATCTGCGTGTCGTTGATGCATCTACCTGATAAAATCTCTTGAATAACTTTGAGATGGCATCTTTTGGAATACCTACTCCGGTATCTTTTACAGTTATATGGATCATTTCAGGTTCTTCACATGCTGCTATTGTAATTTCACCGCCTTTTGGTGTGAATTTAACTGCATTGTCAATAAGATTGATAATAACCTCTGTCAACCTGTCTGTGTCCCCATTTACTTTAGGCAACTCATCCGGCATATCTGTTATAATGGTCAGACCCTTTTTCTCGATCATCGGATGAACATCGGAAACAGCCTGATTTATGACATCGACTATCTGGATTAGATTAAATCTAAACTCGATCTTTTTGGCTTTTTCTATAGTCAGGTATATGAGCGAGTCGATCAGATGCCTTAGCCGTTCAGAATTACGTGAAACAACCTCCATTGCCTTTTTTTGCTTTTCATTCAGCGCACCAAGCGATTCATCGCACATCAATTCACTGTATCCTTTGATCGAAACGAGTGGTGTTTTGAGCTCATGACTAACATTCGATAAAAATTCGTTTTTCATCTCATCAAGTAATTTGAGTTCATCGTATGCTTTCTTTGTTTCCTCGAATAAACGCACATTTTCCACTGCAATTCCAACCTCATTACCTACAGATTCCATCACGCGCATATCATCATCACTAATCTCGCGATCAAATGGTATTGTTAAATTGACAAAACCTATCACTTTTTCATGTGAACGTAGTGAGAAAATTATAACATTTTTAATATTATGCTCTTTTTCGGTTGAAGTTATATGTTTGTTACAAAGTAACGGTTCTTGCGACACAAAAGGCTTTTTAGATTCAAGCACCGCTACAACAGACGGATCATCAATTGGCAAACAGCGGACTTTTTCTACAAAATCAGCAGAAAGACCTTGATGTGCCCACAAATTTGCCTCGCCTGTATTCTCGTCTATCAAGTACGCACTACCACAGGCAACCCCGATAAAAGCAGTCATTTCCCTGAGAATGACCTGCAAAAGTTCTTTTCGATCAAATGATTCAGCAGCAATTGTTGCGACAGAATATAAAGTTGAAAGCTCACGATTTTTTTCAAGTATCTCTGCCTCATTACGTTTGCGCTGCGTGACATCCCTAAATACTAGAATATATCCGGTAGATTCTCCGCTTTCTTTTATTGTGGGAGAAACAATGCCCTCAAAATAAATTATTTTCCCCTCTTTGTTTGTAATTGTAGTCTCAAAAGTTTCATGTGAAACTATTTTTAAATCAATTGTTTCATAAGGAAATATAATATGAGGCAATTTCTCACCAAGTTTGACATCAGATCCTGCGACCTCTGTAACTTTATTATTGTAGTAAGTGACATTAAGTTGCGGATCAACGACAATTACACAATCGTCCATGTTACTAAGTACGGCATCAAGAAAGTTTTTGGTTTTTTCAAGTTCGCTGTATTTCTCCTCAAGCTTTGTGACAACTCGCTCGCTGTATTTTGTGAGATATTCTTCCTCAGTTTGAACAATTGGTTCCACAGGTTTTATCAAACCGGCTTCATATTCATTTAGAACGTTCTGTATTTCATTTATTAGCTCGCGAGGTTCAACAGGTTTGACAATGAAACGAGACGCACCAAGTGCTGTTGCAAGCAAATGGTCCTTTTCACTTACATAATGAGCAGTATAAAAAACGAATGGGATATCTTTTGTTTCTGGATTCTTTTTGACTTCCCTTATGAATATGAAACCGTCCATCTCCGGCATCATGATATCTGATATAATCAGATCAGGTTTTGATGTCTTTAAAAATTTGAGAGCCTCTTTACCATTAATTGCCTCGGATGCCTCGTAATTGTTGGCAACCAGCATTTTCACAAGTAATTTCCTGGCATTTATGTTGTCATCTACTACAAGCACTTTCATGATTGCATCCCCTTCACAATTTTCTCAATATCCCCCACAATAGTCAAAGGATTGATTGGTTTTTCAAAATAACCATTGCATCCTGCTTCCACGATCTTCTCACGGTCCCCAGCCATTGCATACGATGTGATGGCAATGATTGGAACTTTTTGCATCGAGTCAATTTTGCGTATACGGCGTGTAGTCTCAAGTCCATCAATATCAGGGAGAAGTATGTCCATCAGGATCAGGTCCGGTTTTTCTGTACCGGCTTTTTCCACTCCTTCCTTGCCTGTCATGGCTCCAACGGCTTCGTATCCGTGCTTATTTAGCAC
>JAUSPM010000103.1 GCA_030655675.1 Methanosarcinaceae archaeon
TTATAAACATATAGTTCGAGTAAATCCGAGCACAGCGAGGATTTTCTCGTTGTTATAATCTGTAAGAGTATGTACTCCAAGTAAATCTGAGCATCAGCGAAGATTTACTTGTACACTTTTTGCTAACGATTTCGATTATTCAATTTGGTAGGTATGGAACGTGCCGCCTGCGGGCGGTCGCATTGTTTTTGGTTTCAAATAGAACCATTTCATTTGCGCAGTCATTTTAAAACAGCTATACAAATACGAATTTTATAGTTCAAGATAATCTGACCACAGTATATATTATTCTTGGCTATGGATAAAACGCGCCGCCTGCGGCGGATTGTGTCGGCGTTAAAAACATCTAAACCAGTACTTATAAAAAAAGTAAATATGCAGCCAATTGGCTGCATTTCGTAGATAATATTCTACGTTTTGTATCTATACGTTCTTGATGCCAAAAGACTCAAGCAAAATACCAGGGTTTATGCGACCGCTTGTGAATGACTTCTTGCTGGTTCTGTCATTGATCGTGATCTTTGCCGGTGCGAACATACCTGCATCGACTTTGAAGAAGTCGAAATCGGCTTCCTTGAATGTTGTGTAGAATGGCTTTCCGTAATCCTTTGATGTTGTGGATGGTGCCAATTTAACGTACTCTTCGAGTTTTTCCACATCATCGTATGCTACGGTGTAATATGTCTCGCCACAGTAGATGATACAGTCGTTGGTTGAACCCATGCATTTTGTGTCATCGCCAACAACAGGTGCGATCGGTGCAACTCCAAATCCGCTCTGGATCGTGTTGATGTCAAAACCAATGGATTCCAGTTTATGGATTCCAGTTTCTACGACACGTGCGGATATCTGCACTGAACCTGCAATGGATGCGGTCGGTGCAACAGCGATGTAAACATTTTCGGTTTCTACATTGCTGTGTTTTGCAATGTATTCTACGACCTCTTCATTTGGAAGTGCGCTTGATTCCATTACGAGCACTGCAGATTCGGAATCGTCTTTGTAACCTATCTTCTCATAGAGTTCCTTTGGTTTAAGACCAAGTGCTCTTGCAGGACCTGAACCCATACCGAAGTACTTGCCGACAGCTATTCTCCAGCCTGCATACTGTGAACCCATGCATGCGATGGTTGGATGATCTGTGGAAACTTGAATTGCCGGAACCATAACACCGTCGAGGTCGAACTTTGTGTAGGTTAACTCTGCAAGATCTGCAAGGCAAATGCGTGAGAGGTACATTCCTGCATCATAGCCACCTTCCACATTGACACCACAGTCAATAATGGTAGCACCGTTTGCGAGTTGCTTTGATTCGACCTTCAGCTCTTCTTCCCAGTCGAGCATATCATCAATTATATCTAATCCCTTTTCGTTAACGCTTATCATATAATCACCCTTATCTGATTGATTGTTTGTGATTTGGGAAGATTAAGATATATAACTGCCGATATTTGTCGAGTGGGGACTTTTGTGTTGTGACTTTTTGAAAATGAAAACTTGGAACATTATAAATATGTCATTGTGTATTGCCGTTAAATTGCCGTTAAATTGCCGTTAAATTAACAATGAATTTCTGACAATATATACGCTCGTGCACGTCTAGATGAATCTGCAACTTTTAACCACCCATCTTCAACCCATTTTTTTAGCAATACTCTTGCCATTCGCTGAGAAAGTCCCAAAGTACTTGCCACATCAGATGAAGTTATGCGATTATTCTGTGTGAAAAGTGCCATCACTGCCCTTATTCGTGGGTCTAAATAACGCAGATCATCATTATCAACCGTGATACCTTCGCTTGCACTTTGCAGTGTTTCCTGTTTGGCAATAGTGAATACACTGGCTAGCAATCCTATAAAATATTCTATCCACGATGTCAGATCGACATCGCCTCGTCCTTCATAATAATTGTGGTGGGGGTGAACAACAAGAGCCTGATAGTAGGCATCCAGATCGCGTGCATGATGTTCTTCCAAAGAGAAGAAACCATTTAAACCATAACCTCCCCTGTGCAATATGAACGTAGCCAGCAAGCGTGCCGTCCTGCCATTGCCATCATAATACGGATGAACGGTTACAAATTGATAATGCACCAATGCAGCTATGATCGGAATAGGAATATCATCCTTTTCAGCGATATTCATCCAGTCTACCATAGCAGCCATAAGTGTAGGGACATCTTTGGCTTCAGGTGGCAAATATACAATACCACCAGACACTGAATCCCGTATTACGTTCTGACCATCACGATAAGGACTTGGTTTTGCCCTCGCACCCTTCTCTACCAGTGCATGCAGGCGTTTAATAATATCTTCAGTCAGAGGCAGACTTTTTACAGTCCATTCTTCCACACGTAACAAAGCATTCCAATAATTGCGAACTTCACCAACATCCCGTTCACGCCCGTGAAACTTGGCAGACTTTTTCTCTATGACCTGCTCAGCTTCTTCCAGTGTAAGTCTGTTGCCTTCAATACGAGTCGAATAATGAGTCGAGCGAATACGAGCACGACGGCGCAGCTTTTCTTGAACTGCAAGAGGTAACGGCGTGTATTCCACTATGGCACGAGCTGCTTCAATCTCCATCAGTGCATTAGCTATGTTGGAAGTTATAGTGTATATGGGGCGCCAGTGGTTCATTATGTGCTTTCCTTGTTAATCAAATCACTTTATAAATAAACTATTTGTTGGTATATATAGTTGCCATTATAACAATTTATCAAAACACCCCTCCTGCACTGAATGTTAAAATCAATTACAGATCAACACGACAAAGTAATCCCTCTATTAAATAAAACACAAAAAAAAAGGTATTTGTATAGTTGCGGTAAGAAATCTGCGTAAATGAAATTGTTTTATCGTATTTGTGTATCTGATGAAATGCAGGTGCACATTTCAAATACCAAAAACCCCATGCATCAACCCCGCCGCAGGCGGCATGTTCCATATCTACCATCCGTTCACATTCGCAAAATACGCAGTTTCTATTTAGGGCAATCCATGCAAAAACAGATGTGTTGACAGCGATTGAAACTTCGATGTGTATTCAGGCCAGTGGTGAAGGACGGTGCCGCGCTACGCGCGTATGGTAGCGTCGTTTTTATTTCCAACTCATTAATCCGCAACGCTACAACACAACTTTAGACCCGCTAAACAAATACCATAATCTTATAGATTATACACTCCAAAATGACATCGAGGAAAAACTTTGCACCGAATACCAATAGAAGAATGGATAATTAAACTCCGCCGCGAGTTCCACCGCGAACCTGAGATCAGTTTTAAAGAATACAAAACTCAGGAACGGATCATACGTATACTGCAAGATTTAGGAATTGAACCGCAAAAGATCGCAGACACGGGGGTTGTCGCAACAATACACGGACAACCTGGCGGCCCATGTATAGCACTTAGATCCGATATCGATGCCCTTGAGGTATTGGAAGTACCAACCGAGCGAAATAAGGAGTACATATCCCGCAACATAGGTTTCATGCACGCCTGCGGACATGACGGTCATATTGCCATGGTCTTGGGTGCAGCGCGCCTTTTGCAGGAGAACAGACACACTTTTGCAGGAAATGTCAGATTGATATTCCAGCCCGCAGAAGAACAACCACCCGGTGGCGCGCCAAGAGTCATTGCAGAAGGTGGGCTTGACAGTGTGGATGCGATTGTTGGGATGCATATATTTGGTGCTGTAGATGTTGGTAAGATCGCATTTCGGGAAGGGAGTTTCATGGCAAGTTCGAACCTTTTCAGCATTAAGATAATCGGGAAAGGGGGGCACCATTCAAATCCTGAGGATTGTATTGACCCCATACTCATTGCAGCAGATTTTATAAGCACGATCAACAAGGAGGTCAAAAACAGGATAGACCCCTCAAGATACGTGCTCGGTATCGGTAAGATAGAAGGCGGCGCACAATTCAACAGAACACCGGATGAAGTGAACATAATCGGGAGTTACCGCACGTTTGACACTAACGATACCAAAAACATTGATGAAATGATTACACAAACACTTGATCGTCTTATGGGATCATACACAACCAACGATTGTAACGGCACACCTGCATACGATCTTGAAATAATGCACGGATATCCAGTGCTGGTTAACAATGCTGCATTCACAAAAACGGTACATTCATTGCTAAATGAAAGATATCAGGATGTTGACGGTAATGCAAAACCCATCTTCGGAGCAGAGGATTTTGCATTCTATCTGCAAAAAGTGCCAGGCGTCTATCTCACACTTGGAACCAAGAATCCTGATAAGGATATTGTTGAGGGGAACCATTCAAGCAGATTCGATATTGATGAAGATATACTGATAACCGGCACGGAAATTTTGAAGTCTATTGCATTGGACTTTCTGGAAAAACCAGACAATTACGGGGTTTTTGTGCAATGATCATAAAGACATTCCCCCCGTCTATGGCCGACGAGGTCAAAGATCTTGTTCTTGGCGTGCTCA
Organism: Methanosarcinaceae archaeon; assembly: GCA_030655675.1. Classification (GTDB taxonomy): domain Archaea; phylum Halobacteriota; class Methanosarcinia; order Methanosarcinales; family Methanosarcinaceae; genus Methanovorans. The sequence goes on from JAUSPM010000103.1 coordinate 4,477, forward strand.
AAGAGCATGGGTTTGAATACGACCCTACCAAAGACTTTGACCTTGATGATATTGATGTACAGTATCTACAATCCGGAGGAAATTTTTATGTGGGACTTGTGGATGGCATGATGATCGGAACTAGTGCTGTAAGAAGAATTGATGACAAAAAATGCGAGATAAAGCGCATCTATGTTAAGAAAGAATTCAGAGGTAGGGGGTTTGGCAGGGATTTGTTCTTAAAAGCATTGGGATTTGCTAGGCAGAACTATTCAATAGCAGTGCTCAAAACCGACGCTAAATTAACAGATGCGATCACTTTGTATCTTAAAAATGGTTTTTCGGTTGTAAAGGAAGAAGATGGTATAGTGTATTTTGAAATATCACTTCTCATGTGACGTTCTATGCTACTGTCGAGTCAACCATAAAATATCGTAGATTGAAAGGGTCAAGACAAATGCTAAAAATGTCGCGACCACACGCGCGCGGCGCGGCACGTTCCTGCACCACTACCATGAAATATAATATATCTTTCAAGCGTCGGCGATTTGCTGTTCTGAGAATTGCATGTTTAGGCGTATTTGTATAGATGTAGTATGATGGCTGCGTAAATGTGATTATTCTATCTGAAACTAAAAATAATGCAACCGCCGCCAGGCGGCACGTTCCATAAATACTAAATTGAATAATCGAAATCGTTAGCAAACAGTGTACGAGAAAATCCTCGCTATGCTCGGATTTACTCGAACTATATGTTTATAAAACATATACTATTAAAAACGTTTAAATGCACTGGAAGCAATTGAAAATTCGA
>JAUSPM010000005.1 GCA_030655675.1 Methanosarcinaceae archaeon
CACCAGCCACAATGAACAATCCAACACCTGAACCAATACCCCATTTAGAGATGATCTCATCCATGAAAAGAATCAGTACACCACCAATGGCTATCTGAATGAAGATTATAAGTGTAACAATATTCAGGCCCACACCAAGTGTAGCTGCAATACCCGCATCGGGCTGTATGTAGCCACCCAGGATCTGTGGCAGTGTCTCAAGTACGATCATGACAAATACCATGAACTTCTGAGCACCCTGGAAAAATGCCTGATCAGCCGGATCTGACATATTGAGTTTGATTACATCTGCACCGACAAGTAGTTGCAAAACGATTGATGCCGTAACGATTGGACCGATACCAAGCAGCATCATTGAACCTGATGCTCCGGCAAAGAATGCCCTATACGACTCAAAAAGATCGATCGAATCCTTGGAAAGACCAAATAATGGTATATTTGCAAGAGCAAAATATAGTACTAGTATTCCAAGAGTCCACCACAACTTGTTTTTAAAGTGCACATGCCCTTCCGGACCTTGAACTGCAGGTAACCGATTAAATATCGGTTCTAAAACATCCCTCAAACTCATTAACTCACCCTTTTATATGAAATATCAATAAATGATTAATTCGAACCAACCAATATATCAGTTCCGAATTTATCTCATCCTCATTTTTGATATAATGATGTTCAAAATATATATAACAATATAGTATGAACGTGAAAATCCTCGCTATGCTCGGATTAACTCGCACTATATATTCACAAAATATATCCCACGAGATAATTTCCAAGTCGGTCGAATTAACTCGAACTATATATTCACAAAATATATATTATAAAAAAATAATGTCAGTTTAGTGACATTACTCTTCTATTTTAATACATGATCCGCCGGCACCTTCGATCTTATCGCGTGCAGATGCGGAAAATTCACTGGCTGTAATAGCAAGGCTCTTTGTAACCCTTCCAGTCCCGAGTACCTTTTCGATATCCAGAACTTCAAGGTGTATGCTATATACGCCATTCTCCAACTGTGCAAATCCCTCATTTACGAGTTGTTCTGCAAGTTCATCAAGCTCACCGACATTCACAACTGAAACATCGTGAAGCATTTTAAGAGGGCGCTTGAACCCATGTTTACCATAGGCATATCCAAGTTGCATAGCTCGAACATTGTGATGTTTACATCCACCTGCTCTGCCACGACCACCACGATTTCCTGCACCACGTCGGTTCTTTGAAGTGCCGCCGCCACAGGTACGTGATCCTCTAAACTTTTTAGTTTTGGTCTTGCTCATAAATAACACCTACCTCATCTTGTTCAACAGTACTTTAATCTCGTCACCATGGTTACCCAATACGCCACCCTGCTGTGTAGTTCTCTTCATACCAGCATGTCCCTTTCGTGGAGGGTGAAGTCTAAGAACAGGTTTGAGTTTTGGAACATCCTTAAATGCCGCATTACCCTCAGACACTGCCTCTGCAAACGCATCAATTGAACCAAAATCGGTGTTTTCAGTAATATGCGCATCCGTAAGACGGGCACCACCTTCAAGCATACCACGGCTCTTGAGTATCTGTGCAAGAGTATCTGCATCAATTGTACCATACGCAACATAATCCTTCACTTTTTGGATCATACCCATATTGTGTGGATTATCACCTAATATCGCACAATGGTTGACCCTGTGCAGACGAAGCATCTTCAAAGTATCTTCGATCGAGCCACGCACATTTACCGGACCGCGCATTCGAATCACTGCGTACATCTTATGCCTCCGCTTCCTTATAGTCGACAGGTAGCCTGACAGTATCGATATTCATCAGTGCATTGAATGTTGCTTTTGCAAAATTGAGAGTAGTTCTTGTTGTACCCTCAGTCCTGGTCCACACATCTTTAATGCCTGCCTTTTCAAGCACCTTTCGTGCTGTACCACCTGCTGCAAGTCCAAGTCCACGAGGTGCAGATTTGAGCTCAACAGTAACACTGCCTGCCTTACCGCGTACCTCATAAGGAACTGTGTGTGCAAGTCCGCACCCACATTCCCATGAACCGCATCCGCGCTTTACACGAATAACGTTGATCTTTGCATTATCGATAGCTTTCCTGATAGCAGGTCCGACCTGTACATCCTTTGCCTGGCCAAGTCCTACAAAACCATCGCCGTTACCGACAATAACAGTTGCCCTGAACTTAACACGACGACCGGAGTCAGTCATTCTCTGAACCATATTGATATCGAGAACTTCATCTTCCAGTCCCGGTAACAACATATCTACGATCTGAGCTTCCCTGACCGGAAGACCGGAATCAATGGCTTCAGCCATTGAAGTGATCTGCCCTTCTGCCACAAGTGTTCCAAGACGTGTCTTTGGAATCCATTCCTCATTATATTCATATGCCATATAATCACCTAATTAAATTTGGAAAGGATTTTTTCCTTAACAGCTTCAAACTGCTCAGGCAGATTTGATCCATCCACATACTCTGCAACATGCTCTCCTCTGATACGTTCATCAGATGGGAACACGGAAGAATCGTGGGGAACATCCATTCCTGCATCAACAATTCCCCTCAACACCGCATAAGTGCGGGATCCGGGCGATGATGCCGATAGTCCAATGTCCAGTACACCACTTTCATAGCCATTCTTAAGCGCTTTCAAGCCAAATAATAATCCTGTAAGATACGCAGCAGTAGTGTTCCCTGTAGAACTCTCATACCCGTACTTTTTAAGTTCGGTTGAAATCGCAGATGAAAGTGTAATATCGCCTTCGGGTTTTGGCGCTACTAACTGGACCTGCATGTGTTTTGCACTCTTTCTAACAACGACACGATCCTTCATTGACAGAAGTAACTTGAGTCGCTGATGATAATTGGTGCGGCCTTCCCTTCGTCGCCTGAATGCGACTTTATATCGGGGTCCTGTTGCCATAATTAAATCCTCCAGCTTCGTTTAACAAATAATTTATCCGTTCTCATAAACCTATTCCTCACTTTTGATAAGTTTATCAGTCTTCAAATGTGCATTAAGGTGCGCAACTGAGCGGTATTCTCCACCCTTTGCTTTGCGGTATATCTTACAATACGTCGATTTATCAAGTGAACCGTCCGCACGCAACTCCTTTAGCCTTCTTCGAAGAGCCCGGATCTTCTTCATCCATTGCTCTTTACTTGGATTTCGTGCACCTTTTGTACCTTTACGTGAGCCATGTCCTTTACGGTGACCGTATTTGCGTTTAATATCACGTACTCTTGCACGTCCTCTGCTAACACCTTTCACACGCTCTGCTTTTACAACGCCGGTTGCAACAAGTCCACGAATATCTTCTCTCGTGATCGCGACAGCAATTTCTTCTGAAGCATCGGGATCAAGCCATACTCTATGGACACCACAGCCTAAAACCTTTGAAGCAATACGTTTCTGGTTTGACAGATCTGACATATTACTCACCTCTTGTTGGATTTAGCACTTTAATGCCAAGTTCTGCTGCCTTCTCTTCGATCACAGCTTTCTTCTTTGCACCAATGGTTCTCGCGATCCTTATAGCTTCAATTGTTGCATCAATTGCATCAATATCACTTATATTTCTCACAAGAATATCAGCATATCCAGACGGATGAAGTCCTTTTACTGCAACAGGACTGCCATATCCTACCTGTGCAAGCGCACCCTTTGCTTTAATGTGCTTGCGCTGTTTGCCCTGTAGACCTCTTGGACGTCTCCAGTTTGAATCAAGCCTCTTCAGTTTGTGTGAATCGGTTCTCTTGAAATCTGGTTTCTTGCCTTTGAGAACCTTTCTAACATTGAACAAACGTCTGGATTCATCATCCATCACAAGTTCACTGACTTCAACAGCCTTTGTGGCCTTTGGTGCAGTTGGTTCTTCTGTCGATTCCTCGGACACTTTTACTGTTTCAGATGATAATTCCAAAACTCCTGCCTTTATCTTAGTAGCAAGTGCTTCACCAATACCATCAACATCTGTCAGGTCTTCGATCGATGCATTTGCCAGTTTATCAACGGAGTCGAATCCCGAATCTACAAGTGCTTTGGCTTTTGCTTCGCCCAGACCTTTGATGTTAGTAAATTCCTTAATAGTATCTTCCATTAACATCACCTACGCAATCTTCTCTACAACATATATTCCATCTTGGAACACACGCGGATCGAATCTTTTGATCTTGGTCTTCTGCTCAATATTTGCTGCTGTCTGGCCAACATCTTCTTTGTTGATCCCGGTAACAATAACCTCGTCAGCGTTCGTCTTTACTTTAGTCTCACCAAGGATCTTTGCAACCCGAGAGCTTTTTTCACCAAGGAAATTGCCAATAACAAATTTATTACCTTCAACCTTGATCTGCATCGGAAAGTGAGAATATACCACTTTCATACGATACTCAAAACCATCTGAAACACCCTTCATCATATTATTGATGTGAGATGCAAGTGTTCCAACCATCGCTTTTTGCTTCTTTCTTGATAAAACTGCGTCCACAGTCACTTCTGAATCAGTCACTTTTATAGTGATGCCTGGGAACCAGATAAATCTCTGGTTATTTCCCTTTTTGCCTGATGCAGAAAAGACATTACCCTCATACGTGATAGTCACGCCATCAGGGATTGGAACTGTTTTCTTTAGTTCTTTTGCCATAACATTCCTCCATCAGTACACATACACAAGCAACTGTCCACCGATATTATTCTCACGAGCTTCTTGTTGAGACATAACACCACTGGATGTTGTAAGAATTAATGCACCAAAGTTCTTTGCCGGTAAAAACTGCTTTTCCCATTTCTCGAAATCCGCAGCACCTACAGAATAGCGTGGTTTAATAGCTCCACACTTGTTAATTCTGCCAACCAACTCTACTTCATACATTCCTGCTTTACCGTCATCTATGAACTCAAACTCGCCAACATATCCGCGGTCTTTCATAACATTCAGGACATTGCCTATCAGTTTTGATGCGGGTTTGATCGTGCAGGATGACTTACCTACAGCTTCTGCATTTTTAATTGTTGACAATGCGTCAGCAAGAGGATCTAATAGTACCATATTCATTCACCTCACGTATATTTTTCAAATCCCATATCATGGGCCATTTCCCTGAAACAATGCCTGCACAAGAATATCGCGTATTTGCGTACAAGACCCTGCTTTCTGCCACATCGTTTACATTCGTTAGCACCGCGTCCAAAACTCTTAGTTGTTTGAACCATTATTCCACCTCCACAGCATATTTCTCTTCGAAGAAGGCAATTGAATCCTCTTTTGTAAGCCTGTGCGATGTTGGAACTTTGTGTCTTGCAATCCTTCTTTTGCTAATCCTGAATCCAGGACGTTTCATTACCACAATGACATCCATTCCGAAAATTCCGATATTTGGATCGTATTTCATTCCAGGATAATCAGTATGTTCCTCAATCCCAAATGATACATTTCCTAAATTATCGAACTGGGATGCTCGCAATTTATTATCAACGATTTCAAGGGAAGTTCTTAAGTACTCATCTGCATGGTCGCCTCTAAGTGTGACCTTACATCCGATGGGTTCATTCTTCTTGATACTAAATGCTGGAAGAGTTCTCTTTGAATATGATCTAATAACGGTCTGTTCCGTAATCTTTTCAAGAATTCCTTCTGCATCAACAAGGTGTTGACCACTTTCTCCAACACCCATGTGAACAACAACTTTGTCCACCTCAGGTAATCTCATTGGATTATTCAATAGCCTCACCACCTAATTTGATCTCAGGTTCATCTTCACCGATCACAACAACATAGTCCTCAATTGTTTCAAAATCATAATTACCGGATATTTTCACAGTGTTATGTTTTGAGCTTCGTACAGTGTTGATCTCCTCGATCTTACCTATCTCACCGGTGTGTCTTCCTCCAACGATCATAGCAAGATTTCCAACCTTGTACTCAAGGTGTTTTAAAATCTTTTTATCTGGTATTGAAAGAATGACTGAATCCTTTGCCTTATAGTCGTTTGAACCGATCAGGTTCTTACCATCACTTAAATTGAGCTGAGCCATTCCATTTTTGATGGTGGTCTTGTTGTTGATCCTGCACAACTTGTTTGCGTTTATATCATCCAATTTGTGAAGAACTAACCTGCCCTTTTGGTCAAGTAATACACGATATGCAGCATTATTCAATGGAATAGATATCACATCGAACCATCCTACTGGAAATCGCAGGTCTTTTACCACGACACCATCAATAAGGATCTTTCCTTCGGACAAGATTCTCTTAGCTTCTGCCCTGTTATCAACCAGACTTAACATATCACGAAGCACAATTGTAATCGGAAGACTCTGTTCTTTGTTATGAGGTCCGGGTCTTATAGATGTGATCCATTTATTAGATTTCTTTGAAATATGCCAACTTTTTGGCGCTGATATTCTTTTCTGATGTTTACCCATCTTTATCACCTACTTCTACTGATGATCGCTGCTCTGCGTTCATCCTTTAACTCAAGTTTTGTGATTACTACTTTTGATGGGTATATCGGTCTTGCAACCTCTGTACCATCAACTTTAGTGACAGTGACTCCTTCGACCACAATTTTTCCATCTTTCAATGAAACAACTTCGACCTTTCCACTTGTACCTGCATGATCGCCTCGTAAGACTTTTACAGTGTCACCAACGATGACATTTGCACTGCGTCCATATTTCTCTTGAAGATCCTTCGCAAGAGGAGTGCCCATGTACTGTTGTCTTTTATGAAGAGGCGCATCATAGCGTGCTTTTCTCTGTTTTCTTGGTTGTTTTGATACCATAACAGAACACCTCACACTATAATAGAAGCAGTAGTTCCAATTTTAGGGAATCTCTCAGCAGCCTCTCTTGCGATTGGCCCTTTGATATCAGTTCCCTTTGGAATACCATTTTCATCAGTCAGGACTACTGCATTATCCTCAAAGGATACCCTGAGTCCATCCGGACGGCGGAATTCCTTTTTCTGGCGAACAATAACAGCAAGCACTATCTGTTTTCTCATCTCAGGTGTGCCTTTCTTAACAGATACAACACACATGTCACCGATGCCTCCTTTTGGCATCCTGTTCTTTACACCTCTGTATTTCCTAACAGAAATGATCTCAACAGTACGTGCACCTGTATTGTCCACACATTCAATTTTAGCACCTGCGTTCAATGAACGTGGTATGCTTGAGCGTATGCCTCTCATGCCTGCACCTCTGCTTTGACCACTACATATGATTTGGTCTTACTAAGGGGCCGACATTCTGCGATCGTGACTACATCCCCTACTTTTGCATCAATGCAAGGAGGGTTGTGGGCATGGATCTTAGACTGCCGCTTCTCGTATCTCTGATACTTTTTAATTAATATCTCGTGTCTTTGTTGAATGACTACCGTTTTGTCCATCTTATCGCTAACGACAGTGCCCACATGGACCTGTCCTCGCACTGGAAGACTGCCATGGAACGGACAATTTACATCGTCGCATTCCGTTTTAGGCACGGGTACATCCAATCCTATATCTCTTACCATGATTATTACCTCATGTTATTCTTCTTTATGTTCTTAATTCTGTTTTCGGGTTGTGAGAGCAATAATGTTCCATTTACTTTGACATGCTTTACTTCATGTCCACCCGCAGAGCGGGTCGGTATCTGAAACACAAAGATGGTCCCCATTTTTGGAACAACTATTTCACGAGCACCATCTGTTTCTACTGTTAGTGTATTTCGTGTTTCATCAACCACTTTGCCGCGTATGTTTATTAGTGAAGGATTAGTAGAATCAATTACCCTCGTTGTAAGTCCTATTAACTCATTATAGATCAAATTAGAGGGTGTGATATCCACTTTATATCTCCTTCAGTTCATTTTGAATTGTCTTTATTCGTGCAATTGTCCTTCTAAGTTCACCTGCAAGTCCAGGATTATCCGGCGCACCACCTGCTGAAGACAGTGCACGTTCACGGATAAGATCGCTCCTCATTTTTTCAAGCTCATCCATCCGTTCTTCCGGAGTCATATCACGAATTTCATTAGTTCTAAGGATTGCCATGATCTAGGCCTCCTTATGAACTCTTGCCATTGGATGCCAGTAAGTGTACTCATCGTGTTTGTGTTGCCAGGTACCATTGTGTTCCCTGCGATCCTCACCATCGACGGTTGTTACACTTTCAGACTCTTCTGTCGCTTCCACTGTTTCTGCAGCCGTCTCAACTTCAGTCACCGTTTCTTCGATAACCTCTGCTTTTGCTACTTCCTCAGCCTCTGCAACTTCACCGGTCACTTTTGCTTCGACCAGTTCTGCAATGCCAGTTTCTTTGACCTCACCTTCAGCCGGAGCATTTTCTGCTTTGACCTCTGGTTCATCAACGAATTCCCTTAATTTGAATTTATCCGGTAAAATCGCATCCGGTGGGACGATCTTAACACTGCATCCAAGCGTACCAAGTTTCCTGATAGCAGTCGCGAAACCTTTGTCAACGATATCATCAACAGGTTTTCCTGCATGTTTGATGTAACCGTTAACCATTTTCTCGACCCTTGACCGTGCTCCTGTCAACTTACCTGACATGACGATCTCACAGCCAAGTGCACCTGAAGCCATGATCGCGCGCATTGTGTTGTGCCCGGCTTTTCTGAAATACCATCCACGTTCAATTGATGATGCAAGTCTTGAAGCCATCATCTGTGCATTGAGTTCAGGTCTGCGAACTTCCTGCGCATCGATCTGTGGATTGTCCAGATCATATAATCGATCAATATCGCGAGTAAGTTTTCGGATGACCTTTCCGGCTTTTCCGATAACCATACCAGGTTTTTCAGCAAATATTGTAATCTGGGTACCCATTGGGGTCCTGTTGATCTCCATGCCGCCATAACCCGCTCTACTGAGTTGCTGTGCGAAATATTCGTTCATTGATGCCTTTACGTAACCATCCTTTACGAATTTCTTTTCAATTGCCATATTAGAGCACCTCGCTTAATATCATCTCAACAAATACGGTTTCCGTATTTTTAGGACTACCGCGTCCGCGAGCTCTTGGCCTCATACCATGGATAACACGTCCGCGTTTTGCAGCCATATGTGCAATATACATATTTGCCGGTTCGAGTCCTTTATACTCTGCATTACTTTCTGCATTCTTGAGTATCTTTAAGAACTCTTTTGAAGCGCCCACAGGATAACGTCCTGCAGCCATTCCTCCCTTCTTGTGACCCAGACCATCATTGTGCCTTTTAAAAGGCACAGGCTGGTTCAACTTGATCACATTTTCAAGATATGTTCTCGCAACACCGGTGCGCATACCTTTTATTGCACGACCAAGTTCACGTGATTTCTTTTGTGAGATGTGAAGTTCTGAACCCATTGCTTTTGCACTGACTTCAGGGTCTAATTCCGTTGAATAATTGATTCTTGCCATTCTTCATCACCTTACTTGAGCGGTACGAATTTACTTGAACGGGTTGCACCAACACCGGCACTGCCGTGTGATACTTTGTTACGTGTCAATGCGAATTCTCCGAACCTGTGTCCGATCATCTCTGGCTGGATCTCGACCATTAAAAATGATTTACCATTATAGAGCTCAAAACTCTTGCCGATCATATAAGGCATGATAATGATATTCCTATAATGTGTTCTGATCTTGTCCTTTCCATCAATGAACATCTGCATTACATTCTTCTGACCATCTGTGAGACCACGTTTAAGACTGCGGCGTTCTCTTGAGGGTAACATCTCTGCAAACTCTTCTGAGCTCAACTGTTGAAGTTCCTCTATTGTCTTACCGCGATAGGTGAACTCACCTTTTCGTTTTGGTAATCTTGTTGTTGATTTTCTTGCCATGTATTACACCTCCTATTAACGCCTCATTCCTGTTCGGCGTGCTGCAATATGACCTACCTTACGACCAGGTGGTGCATTTCTGCTGACTGTTGTAGGCTTACCCGGATGTTTCCGGTTTCCTCCACCAAACGGATGATCGCACGCATTCATAGCAACTCCCGATACACGTGGGTATTTTGCCGCTCTTGTTTTCATCTTGTGAAACACTTTACCAGCCTTTAAGAATGGTTTATCGACACGTCCGCCACCTGCAACTATACCAATTGTTGCCCGGCATTTTGGACTTAACCATTTGAGATCACCGGATGGCATCTTTATGACAGTCTTATTGCGGTCATGGGAAACCAGTGTTGCATAAACACCGGATGCACGTGCAAACTTTCCACCGTCACCTGGCTTTGATTCTATGTTACATACAGGAACACCTTCAGGGATCTCTGACAATGGAAGAATGTTGCCCGGTTTGACCTCTGCTGAGATACCACAGGCGATCTTCTGTCCAACTGCAATTCCCTCAGGTGCCAATATCAAACGCTCTTCGCCATTCTCAAATGAAACTCTAACGATTGGTGCTGACCTTGCCGGATCATGTGTGACCTCGGTCACTGTACCGTACAAAGTATCTTTCATATCCACATTTGGATGTTTCAATGCGGCTTTGAACTTGTGAGAAGGAGCCCGGTATGTAGGGGTTCCGCGACCTCTGTTCTGTGATATAAGTCTATGTCCCATTTTATCTCACCTCACACCAATCCAATTCTTGTAGCAATCTCGTGGGCAGCATCATCTCCCTCGAATGTAACGATCGCTTTTTTCAATCCTTTCATTGTGGTCATTGTACAGATCGATTTTATATGGAATCCATACGTCTTCACAATATCCTTTTTTATCTGATACTTGTTTGAACGGGTATCAACAATGAACTGGAGTTTGTTATTATCCAGAACCATCATCGCTTTTTCCGTAACAAACGGATATTTAATAGCGTTCATATGAATGCACCTTCCAGATTTGATATTGCCGATTCGGTCCATATAGTAAGCCTACCCGCATGTGTACCCGGCGCAAGTAACTCTGTATTCAATGAATCCACTGTCGCAATATCGACACCGGATAGATTACTTGCAGCCTTGAGTATAGGACTATATTCACCTGCAACGATCAAGATACTCTTTTTGTGTTTGTATTTGCGGCCTCGAAGTTTACCCTTGCCGGCTCTGATATGTCTTCCTTCCTTTGCACGGATGACATCATCATAAATACCTGCTGCCTGCATGAAACTTATGACTTCTTTGGTCTTTGTAAGATCTTCAAGTGCATCTTCAACAACAAGCGGAACATTTGCATCAAACTTGTGACCTCTTGCCTTTACAAGTTCAAGGTTAATGGTTGCTGCAATTGCAGAACGAATAGCCATGCGCCTTTCCTTCTTGTTTACCTTTTCAGAACGGTCAGTCTCTGGTTTTGGAGGATGTGCTCTTCTACCACCGACTGCCTGAGGAACTCTTGCAGCACGACTTCCATTTGAAATTCTTGGAATTTGTGCAACACCTCTGCCAGATCCCCATGAATGTGCTGATGTATCCATACCTGAATACATGCGAGGACCGTATGGCTGAAGCCTGTTAGCCTGTGCTGCCAGCACTGCCTTTTTGATAAGATCCGGTCTGTATATCTCTTCGAAAATATCAGGCAATGTGATCTCGCCTTTAATGTTTCCAGATAGATCAATAATATTTGCTATAACCATTCACATCACCCCTGCTTGGACTGTGTACTTACGTGAACGATCTGTGGTTCACCCATACCGGACACTTTTGACCTGGTAGGTTCTCGAAGTCTGATCAATCTCTTTGATGGACCCGGTACGCTTCCTTTAATTAATACATATTCTCCGCGCACAAGACCATAATTAAGAAATCCGCTTGATGGATTGATCCCATCAATATCTTCAGAGATCTTGAGGATCCGCTTGTTATATTCAGTTCTCTGATGGTATCCCATCTGACCCATTTGTGGAACTCTCCAGCTAACACGAGCCGGATGCCATGGACCAAGTGTACCTACCTGACGAAGACTTCCTGCACGAGAGTGCTTGTTCTTCATCATGTTGATGCCCCATCTTTTAACAGCACCCTGCGTACCTTTACCGGTTGTGATTGCTGCGACATCTACAATTCCGCCGCTGCTGAACACATCATTGATGCGAACTTCATGTCCTAAAATTGATTGTGCATACTCGAACTTTGCTTTAATATCACTACCACTGATACCGGTCTCCATAAGATCAGGTTTCTTTTTAGGGACACCTGTGAGACTTTTAGGTAATGTGTATGTGAGTACCTTGATCTCAGTTGCAATGCCATCATCAATAAGTGAATTGATCTTAGCCATTGCTTCCTCTGCATTATGGTTCTTTGGCATCATTATAGTGCGCTCAAGACTCTCATCAAGATCTGAGGACCATACCTCTGCAACTGCTTTGTCACCAAATGTAGTATGTTCATATGCACGAATAGCTGCAACCTTGATAGCAGGTGTTTCGATAACAGTTACAGGTACAGATATCTCAGCACCTTCTGTAATACTGTTTTTTGCATCGTCGATCATTACCACATGAGTCATGCCTACCTTGTAACCTGCAAATCCTTGCAGTTTAGGTTCGCCGGATGACTCTGGCCATGATCTAAACCTTGCTATGTGGCTTTTCGCTCTCTTGCGTGGACTAAATGCGAGTGAACCCCGCCTTGGTCTATGTCCTTTTGCCATTTTTATCCTCCATATACGATTATTTTAATTTGATTCTACTGATTTTTAGTCAACCACAAGTAAGCCGTTATTATTATGATTAAACTGTAAACGCTCAGCATCGCTAAAAAGCAAATAAATATTATTCAAAATATGTATTTGAATTATTTGCCTTTAAAGTCAATGTGAGTCAATGCACACTCCGTTTTGCGAAATTGTGCCCTTAAACAGTATTCACCTATAAAAGATCTAAACAGGTCCATGTTCTTTTGCACGCCAATTACGCACAAAAACGGGCATTCCAGGAATTGGCCCATAACATTTCATGTTAAATCCGACTTTTCACACTTGCTATCTTACTTAATTAACTTCGATAAATCATTCCTGCGTATTGATTTTAGCAGGAATTACATATCAATGTCTAACTTTGCATTGTGAATGCTACATGTTGTATATAAACTCTGCGCGTGGGAACGCATACAGGGAATATGACTCATAAAACAAAAGAAGCAAGATTTATAACCAATAGAGATGAAATAGATATAAACTTAATAATATAAAATGTGGTGAGATCTTGATTGACAACCCGATATGGATTCCAATAACCTTTGTTGCATTACTAGGTATTGCAATACTTATTATGATCTATTTTTTCATACAAAAACTTACAGAAGGCAGCTTGAAAAAATATGCAACACTTATATTACTTGCACTTGGTGTATTTTCAATTGGTGGTGCACTGCGATCTGCTCACGAATTAGGAATATTGACCAATCCAATATTCACAGACATCGAATACCTACTTTATTGTGCATATTATTTAGTTTTGTTATATGCAGTTTACACGTTGTACAAAATGTCAAAACAATTTGGATTTAGTGATAAGACTTCAATGATGGCTGATGCATTAAAAGCGAGAGGTGAGAAAAAATGAGCCTGATTGACCTCACACTAACACAATGGTTAGTATTATTAGTAGGACTACTTGCCACCATTGTGATCTTGCTAAATTTAATAGTTATATCTAAACTTAATAATGGGAATTTCAAAACATTTGCCAATATGACATTGTTACTTATACTTATATTCTCAGTTGCCGGATTTTTGCGCTCATTACAAGTGTTTTCAGAAATTCATTATGTTGCAGATATCCCAATTGTCTATATTGAATATGGAATATACTCTATAGTGTATATTGTCGCAGCCTTCAAAATATATTCAATTTCAAAGACATTTGGATTTGCTGAATAAATAAATGGGGAGTGTGTGTACCATTACTGAAGAAATGATCAAAATAATCGATGAAGCGTTAAAAGACGAAACTGAACCTGGGATCAGCTTAGTTTTAACTACCGCTAAAAAATACAATGAAGCAAATATCGCACTTACCGAATATATGGTCAACACAAAAGGCATTCCAGGGGTATATGTCACACTTAATAAACCCTACCGGACAATGATAAAAAACCTTGATGGAAAAGTAGACCTGCGAATGCTCATATTCATTGATGCGATCACAAAATCAACTGGTGGCAAAATTAACAAAGATGACGAATGCCTATATCTGGATACGATGCAAAACCTCACCGACCTGGGCGTTGCAATTGACCAAGCTATCCGTGCAATACCAAATGATGAAAAATTCTTGCTGTTCGATTCACTTTCGACACTGTTGATATACAGTCAAGTAGGCAGTGTATCCAAATTTATTCATTTCCTGACCGGAAAGATACGTGCACTTGGTGTCAATGGAATACTCCTGACTCTTGTACACGGTGAAGAAGACGAATTCCTATCACAACTCTCAATGTTTTGTGACCAGACAATATACTTAGATAAATAGATGGAGATCGAAACGATTACTCATCACAGTTACCCTATTATTTTTTTTCGTAGTATATAATTTATAGAATTATAGTATTTGTATAGATGTATTAGTATGGCTGTGTAAATGTGATCGTCCTATTTAAAACTAAAACCAATGCGACCGCCGTCAGGCGGCACGTTCCATACATACTAAATTAAATAATCTAAATAGTTAGCAAAAAGTGTACAAGAAAATGCTCACTTCGTTCGCATTAACTTGCACTATATATTAATAAAATATATACTACAAGAAAATCTTCGCTGCTGCTCGGATTTACTCGAACTATATGTTTATAAAACATATACTATTAAAAATAGTGGAATACGCTGAAAGCGATTGAAAATTCGATGTGTATGCAGGGCAACGCCGCGCTACAAGCGCGTGGT